>NZ_QRQX01000029.1:0-19996 GCF_003475665.1 Collinsella sp. AF29-7AC | reverse complement strand
CAGGTAAGACGACCTTGACGGAGAGCCTGTTATATACCAGCGGAGCATTCGAGGCGCTCGAGCCGTGGGAACAGCGCGAGATCATGCGCTTGGTCGGTAAGTTCTCCCATGTTCTTAACGAAGAGTGCGAGGCATTTAAACGGCAAGTGGCCGCCGAGAACGAGGCTGACGATAAGGGAGAAGGGGAGACATGCGACTCTTAATGAGATTTATGAGGCCGTATCGCGGGCTGATTGCGGTGACGCTGTTTGTACTGCTGATAGATAACGTCGGCACGCTGCTGGTGCCTACAATGTTGGCGAATATGGTCAATACTGGTATCACGACGGGTGATATCGACTACATCTTGCGCAACGGCGTGTATATGCTCATCGCGACCGGCATGGCCAGTGGCGGCGCGGTGCTGGGCTGCTATCTTTCGGCCCGTCTGGCGGCCAATGTGGCCTGCGACATTCGCAACGCCGTCTACGATAAGTCGCTCGAGCTGTCCGCCAGCGACTTTGAGCGCTTTGGTACGGGTTCGATGATCACGCGCTCGCTCAACGACATCAACGTGATCCAGCAAGCGATCCTGCAGACGATTCAGCTGGTGTTACCGGTACCGTTCTTGGCCGTGGCGGGCATCATCTTTGCCTGGTTTATCGATCCTGCCATGGGCACGCTGCTGGGCGTGGTCGTTGCGATCTTGCTGGTGGCGGCGGTCTTTACCGTTGCCAACGCCGCGCCGATCTTTATGCGCCTGCAGAGCTTTATCGACCGCATGAACGTGGTGCTGCGCGAGAACATCGTGGGCGTGCGCGTCATCCGTGCATTTAACAAGGAGCGCCACGAGGAGCAGCGCCTGGACGAGGTGTTTAGCGATTACGCAGCCAATGCCATCAAGGTCAACCACCTGTTTGTGGGTCTCGACAGCTCCAGCTTCTTTTTGATGAATATCGCCGAGGTGGCGGTGCTGTGGGTGGGCGGCAACCGCGTGGGCGTCCATGCCATGCAAATCGGCAGCATCTCGGCCGTGCTGGAGTACGCGATCCTGATCCTGTTCTTTGTGATGATGGCGCAGGTGGTGGTGCTGACGCTTCCGCGCGCCGCGGCGTGCCTCAACCGTGCGCAGCAGGTGCTCGAAATCGAGCCGAGCATCGTGGACGGCAAGGCTGCGCTGGGCGACGGGGCGCCCGAGTCCGCAGATGGAGCCGACGCGGTGGCCGTGTTCGACCACATGTCGTTCCGTTTTGACGATGCCGACGAGGACACCCTGTGCAACCTGAGTTTTGCCTGCCGCCGTGGACAGACGACCGCGATCGTGGGCTCGACGGGCTCGGGCAAGTCAACGGTGGCCAAGCTCTTGCTTCGCTTCCACGATGCCACGAAGGGCACCATTCGCCTGAACGGCATCGATCTGCGCGACCTTTCGCAAGACGACATCCGCGGGCGTATCGCCTATGTTCCGCAGAAGGCATGGCTGTTCTCGGGTACGGTGGCGAGCAACCTGCGCTTTGGTAACGAGGGTGCGACCGAGGCTGACATGCTCCATGCGCTGGAGGTTGCCCAGAGCACCTTTGTGCTCGACCAGCCCCAGGGGCTCGATACGCCGGTGGCCCAGGGCGGCACAAACTTCTCGGGTGGTCAGCGCCAGCGCCTGGCGATTGCCCGCGCACTCATGAAACATGCCGATCTGTATATCTTCGACGACAGTTTTTCGGCTCTGGACTTTAAGACCGATGCGGCACTGCGCCATGCGCTGCAGGGCGAGACGTGCGATGCCGCGGTGCTCATCATCGCCCAGCGCATCTCGACTATTTTGCATGCCGATCAGATTGTGGTGCTCAAGGACGGTGAGGTCGTGGGTCTAGGCACGCACGACGAGCTCATGGAAACCTGCGAGGTGTACCGCGCTATCGCGGAATCGCAGATGAAGGGAGGTGAGTAGCATGACCGAGGAGTTCAAGAAGCAGAGCATCGCCGATGACGCCGCGGCTGCAGAGACAGTCGAGGAGACGGGCGCCACGCCCGACCTGGACGAAGACGCCAAGGCAGCGGCGGAGCGCGAAGCTCGCCGCCAGGCGCTCTACGAGGAAAACGAGCGCGCCGAGGACGAGCGCACCCGCGCCGAGGCGGAGCGCATGCGTGACGTTGACGACGAGGACGAGGACGAGACGCCCCGCGACACCTGGGCGACGGTGCGCCGCCTGTGGAGCGAGGCCGCCGGCGACCATTGGCGCTTCTATATTGTGTTCGCGAGCATCGTGTTCTACGCCATCTTCAACACCGCCGCGCCAGCGTACAGCGCTCGCGTGATCGATGAGCTGTGGGGTCATATGCAGGTGGCGTTTGCCAACGACACTACCTTCAGCATTACCTGGGAACATTGCGGCAAGACCATTTTCGTCTACTTTATGATTTGGACGGCAGCCGCTTCCTTCTATGCGCTGCAGAGCTTTTTGATGTCGAGTGTGGCCGAGCGACTCAACCTGCGTCTGCGCAACCGCATTGCGCAAAAGCTCAGCCGTCTGCCGCTTGCCTACTTTGACGCGCATCGTCCCGGTGAGGTGGTCAGCCGTGCGACCAACGACCTGGACAAGATGTCCGAGAGCATGCAGCGCGGCTTGTTGCAGCTGCTCGTGTCGATCGGTACGGTTGTGGGCGCTGTGAGCATGATGTTTGTGTTCAGCGTCGAGCTCACGCTCGTCTTTTTGGGCTTTACGGCGGTGTCGCTGCTGGTGACCAAGGTAGTTTCGCGCCGCACGCATGACGTGACGGGCGAGCGCCAGGAGTGGGTGTCCAAGATTACGAGTGCGGTCGAGGAGGGCTATTCGGGCCGCCTGGTGATTCGCGCGTTCAACCGTGAGCGCCAGAGCTCGGCCGAGGTGCATGAGGCTTCGAACGAGTTGGCGCGCGTGAGCACCAAGGCCGACTTTATGATTAACGCCGTCGGCCCCGCGGTGCGCTTTATCGGCCGTTTGGCGCAGATCGTGATCGCGCTGGTGGGCTGCAGCATGCTGGTTGCCGGGCATATGACCGTCGGCGTGTTCCAGGCGTTCTTCCAGTTCATCAACGAGGCGTCCGAGCCCATGACAGAGCTGTCGTTTACCTTTAACTCGCTGCAGAGTGCGCTGGCGAGCGCCGAGCGCGTGTTCGACCTGCTCGACGAGCCCGAGATGGAGGCCGATCCGTTGCCGGTGGCCGCCGCCAAGCTGCCGGGCAAAGTGGAAGGCCGTGTCGCTTTTGAGCATGTGCGCTTTGGCTATTCGCCCGACAAGCCGCTTATGCGAGACGTGTCGTTTACCGCCGAGCCGGGTCAGAAGATCGCCGTGGTGGGAACCACGGGCGCGGGTAAGACCACGCTCATCAACCTGCTCATGCGCTTTTACGAGATCGACGGCGGCCGCATTACCCTCGACGGCGTGGACACGAGCCGCATGAACCGCGGCGAGCTACGCCAGCAGTTTGGCATGGTGTTGCAGGACGCTTGGCTATTTGATGGCACCATTGCCGAGAACATCGCCTACGGCTGTCCCGAGGCGACGCGCGAGGAGATTGTCGCGGCCGCACGTGCCGCACGGGTCGACTTCTTTGTGCGCACTATGCCGCAGGGCTACGACACGCGTGTGGCTAACGATGCCGAGAGCATCAGCCAGGGCCAACGTCAGCTGCTGACCATCGCGCGCGTGCTGCTCAACAACCCGGCGATCCTCATCCTGGACGAGGCGACGTCGAGCGTGGACACGCGCACCGAGCTCGCCATCGGCCGTGCTATGGATGCGCTCATGCGCGGGCGCACGAGCTTTGTGATCGCGCACCGTCTGTCGACGATCGTCGATGCCGACCTCATCCTGGTCATGGATCACGGCAATATCATCGAGCAGGGTACGCACAAGGAGCTGCTGGCTGCCGAGGGCGCTTATGCCGACCTCTACCTAAGCCAGTTCGCATAAGGTGACAAAGGGTCAGTCCCGCATGTCACATCGAAAAGAAAGCGCGCCGGGGGCGGATTCCCTGGCGCGCCTTTTGTGTTGGCGTTCATGCTGTGGCGGTTGCCCGCGGCCCTAGCGCTCGTCCACGAGCTTGGCGACGAGGGCTTTGAGCTCGGCCACCTCTTGCTCGAGTTCCTTGACGCGACGGGCGTTTTCGGTGATGCCCTGACGGTTGAGGGCGCTCTGCTCGGCGGCATCGTCGGGCATGTACTCGCGATGCTGCTTGGCGTCGAAGCTCTCCTCGAACACGCGGCAGCCGTTGCGCTTGATGATGCGCCCGGGCACGCCCACGACGGTGCAGTTGTCGGGCACGTCCTTGACGACGACCGAGTTGCCGCCGATCTTGACGTTGTTGCCGATGTGGATGTTGCCAAGCACCTTGGCGCCCGTGCCCACGGTGACATTGTTGCCCAGGGTGGGGTGGCGTTTGCCGGTCTCGTTGCCGGTGCCGCCGAGCGTGACGCCCTGGTAGAGCACGCAGTTGTCGCCCACGATGGTAGTCTCGCCAATAACGACGCCCATGGCGTGGTCGATAAAGAAGTGCTTGCCGATCTGCGCGGCGGGATGAATTTCGACGCCGGTGATATGGCGGGTTAACTGCGAGAGCACACGGGCAAGCGATCGATGGCCGTGTTTCCACAGCCAGTGTTCGGGCACATGATTCCACTTGGCGTGCAGGCCGGGGTAGGACAGGAAGATGACTAGGCCATTTTGCGCGGCAGGATCCTGCGCCTGGACGGTCTTGATGTCCTCGCGAATGGTGTTGATAAAGCTCACCGGCCGCCCTCCCTTAGCGCCGTGACAATGCGATTCAATAAAGTATATCGATTCGCTAGGGATTAGGAAGGGCAATCTTGCTTTGCTTTAGGCGACAGGTGTCAGTTATGCAAACTTGCTGGTAATGAAGTAAGACTTTTGAGGGGTTTGGCCCGTGCTCGCGCCGCAACCGTATACTGGTCGACTTGGACGTGTCCGCGCCCACAACTGAGAGGTTTTACTTCATGGGTTTCATCAATTTTATCGCCGAGCTGCTTAAGGATCCGCGCACTGCGATCGCCAGCTGGATCGCCGCCGGCCCGCTCATGGCCTACGGCTGCGTGTTCCTGATCATCTTTATCGAGACGGGCGTGGTGTTCTTCCCGTTCCTTCCCGGCGACTCGCTGCTGTTTGCCTCGGGCTTCTTTGCCCATAACGGCGGCTTTAACATCGTGGCGCTTCTGGCCACCGCATGGGCCGCAGCCATCCTGGGCGATCAGTGCAACTTTATGATCGGTCACTTCTTTGGCCGCAAGATCATCGCCTCGGGCAAGGTAAAGGCCATGACGCCCGAGCGCATCAAAAAGTCCGAGGATTTCCTGGATAAGTGGGGCCATCTGGCCATCTTCCTCGGTCGCTTCTTCCCGTTCATTCGCACCTTTGTGCCTTTTATCGCCGGCATGGGCGGTATGCACTGGCGCAACTTTGTCATCTTTAACGTGCTGGGTGGCATTACCTGGTCGACAGTCTTTACGCTGCTTGGTCACTTCTTTGGTGGCATTCCGTTTGTGCAGGAGCACTTTGAGCTGCTGATCGTGGGCATTGTCGCCGTGTCGATCATCCCGACCGTGGTCGGTCTGGTTAAGGCTAAGCTCGGTAAAAAGAACGCCTAGTCCGAGCTTGTTTTCGGACGTTAATTCCAAGGCCCGTCATCGGATTCGATGGCGGGCCTTTTGTGTAGAAGGCAAATGAAAATACTTTACTTAGTTAAAGAAAATCGTTTTATCTAAGGCGTGCGGGGAGTACAATCACCTGCATGCGAATCGACGCGCCATCGGCTTTGATGCTGCCCGCGTGTCCTGCCCGGCTCTACGCTCCGGGTATGCGACGTTGCGACGCGGCCGGCTTCGGTCCTTGCGTGCGGGTTCGCGAGTATGCAACCGTGTATGTAAGGAGCGACATATGACTGTCGAGAAGAAGGATATCGATTGGGGTAGCCTCGGCTTTAGCTACATGAAGACCGATTACAGCTACGAGGCCCATTGGAAGGACGGCGAGTGGGACGAGGGCGGCCTGACCACCGACCACACCATGCACGTCTCCGAGTGCGGCGGCATCTTCCACTACTGCCAGGAGGTCTTTGAGGGCCTGAAAGCCTACACCGCCGAGGATGGCAGCATCGTCTGCTTCCGTCCCGATATGAACGCCGAGCGTATGTACAACTCCGCCCAGCGTCTGGAGATGCCCCCGTTCCCCAAGGACAAGTTCGTTGAGGCCGTCAAGCAGGTCGTTTCTGCCAACGCCGCCTGGGTTCCGCCCTTCGGTTCCGGCGCGACCCTGTACGTGCGTCCGTTTATGATCGGCTCCGGTGACGTGATCGGCGTGGCTCCCGCTCCTGAGTACACGTTCCGCATTCTCGTGACCCCGGTCGGTCCGTACTTTAAGGGTGGCCTTAAGCCCGTCAAGCTGCGCGTTTCCGAGTATGACCGTGCGGCACCGCACGGCACCGGCAACATCAAGGCCGGCCTCAACTACGCCATGTCCCTCAAGCCCACGATGGAGGCCCATCGCGAGGGCTATGCCGAGAACCTGTATCTCGACTCCGAGTCCCGCACCTATGTCGAGGAGACCGGTGGCGCCAACGTCCTGTTCGTGAAGGAGGACGGCACGCTCGTCGTTCCGCAGTCGCACACCGACTCCATCCTGCCCTCCATCACCCGCCGTTCGCTCGTTCAGGTTGCTCAGGACCTGGGCATGACCGTTGACCAGCGTCCCGTCGAGTGGGCCGAGGTCAAGGCCGGCACCTTTGTCGAGTGCGGCCTGTGCGGCACCGCTGCCGTCATCTCCCCGGTTGGCGAGATCGACAACAAGGTTTACGGCGCCGACGAGACCGTGACCTTCCCGGCTGGCTACACCGAGATCGGCCCTGTGATGAAGAAGCTCCGCGAGACCCTGACCGGCATCCAATCTGGTGCTGTCGAGGATAAGCACGACTGGGTTTACACCGTCGCGTAAGCTGCCATAGCTGTTCGGCCCGAGGGCAACCTTCCTTTCCGGCGCGTCCTCGGACATGCAAGAACCTCCGCAGCGCACTTCGTGCGGCGGAGGTTCTTTCGTCCTGCGGAGTGCGCCGGAAAGGAAGGTTGCCCTCGGGCCTGCGTTACCTCGGCGCTGCCGTTACGGGCAATATAGATCTGAATGAAAGATGGCGCGCGGCCTTTTAGGCCGCGCTTTTGTTTTGCGTCGCGCCATGTGGGGGTGGTGGCGACGTGCATTTTTGCGAGTATTCTGCAATCGAAGGCTCCTGTATACCGTCGTTCGGGCAAAAATCCGTGCTTGTCGATGCTTTTCGCGAATAATAGGCGGTGTTATGGGCTGCTGGGTCTCTGGCTGCAGGGGTATTCGCTATCTAACGCCTCTGCTGCGGAGCCCAAAGCTCTTGGCTGTGCTGAATACTCCCAAAAATGCACGGCGCCTTGAGGGGGACCTTCGCGATAAGGGAAACCGCCCCGTCGAAGTATGCATTCGACGGGGCGGTTTATGCATATACCCGATTAAGGATACGCTGCGGATCTGTTAGAACTTGACGGTCGGTGCCTGGCGGGCAGCTTCGGCGGCCTCGAAGCCCTGGCGCTCCTTAAACTGGAAGATGCCGGCAAAGATAACGGCCGGGAACGTCTGGATGGCGTTGTTGTAGCTAAGCACGCAGTCGTTGTAGCTCTGGCGCGCGTAGCTTACCTTGTTCTCGGTGTCTTCGAGCGTGGCTTGGAGCTGCGTAAAGTTGGTGTTCGCCTTAAGATCGGGGTAAGCCTCGGCCACGGCGAAGAGCTGGCGCAGGGCGCCGGTCAGCACGTTGTCGGCTTCCATCTTGGCTTCGGGCGTGGTAGCGCTCACGGCGGCGTTGCGCGCGTTGACCACGGCGGCAAGCGTGTCCTGCTCGTGTTTGGCATAGCCCTTGACGGTCTCGACTAGGTTAGGGATCAGGTCGTTGCGGCGCTGCAGCTGCGTATCGATGTTCTGCCAGGCGTTATCGATGCGGTTACGCTTGGTGACCATGTTGTTGTAGATGCCGGCGATGGCGCAGACAATCACAATGACAACAACGATGCCGATGATGACGGTAATCATGATGTCTCCGTTTCGAATGGCCGCGGCGGCATGCGCCAGCTGCCGTTGGTATAACGCTACTAGTATACCCGCAACGTTTTGCCGTGCCGAACTTTCCGGTAAGCGTTATGTTTTCGGCGGGGTTGGCACCGGGGCAAAGCGCGCGAGGTACAGGTGTAAGATATGCGACAGATTGTCGAGTGTTGTCTTTGCCCTGAGGATGGCGATACCAGTGGACCTTCGCATTAAGAAAACCTACCGCGCCCTGTTCGATGCCTTCACCGAGCTTCTCGAGGAGCATCGTTTTGAGGATCTGACGGTTGCCATGCTGTGCGACCGGGCCATGATTCGCCGCACGACGTTCTACAAGCACTTTCGCGACAAGAACGATTACTTTGCCTTTTATATCGATGAGCTTATGTCGGGTTTGCCGCAAAAGCGGGTTGGCGAGGGCGGCACGGTGTCGGCTGACGACGTGCGCGTGCTTCGCCACGAGGTGTTCACCGACGCCATGGACCTGATTCTGGCCCATGAGCAGCTCATGGACAACATTTTGGCGAGCAGCATGTCGGGCATGCTGACCAGCATGATTTGCGACCGCATTGCCCGCTCTATCCGCGAGCGTGTGATGAGTGCGTTAGACGAGGACGCGCTTGCGCCCGTGTCGCTCGACACGACGGCTGAGTTTGTCGCCGGCGGCATTATTCGGCTTTTTACTATGTGGTGGGAATCGGGTCACGATCTGGAACATCGCTCCGAGATAGCCGACGTTGTCGATGCGCTGTTCGAGCGGACCATGACGCCGGTGCATCACTAAAAGTGGCGGAGAGAGGGGGATTCGAACCCCCGGAACGCTCTCGCGCTCAACGGTTTTCAAGACCGCCGCATTCAACCGCTCTGCCATCTCTCCGTGAGTCGTAATGATAGCATCGTTTTGGATTTGCAACAGGGGAGGCGAACGATGACGAGCACCGGAATCGATGAGAAGTTCATGTGTGAGGCGCTGGCGGAGGCGCGTGCCGCCGCGGCGGTGGGCGAGGTGCCGATCGGTGCCGTAGTGGTGCGCGCGGGTGAGATTGTCGCGCGGGCGCATAATCGCCGCGAGCTCGACCAGGACCCTTCGGCGCATGCCGAGTTTGCGGCCCTATGCGCCGCCGCTCAGTCGCTCGGTCGTTGGCGCCTTTCCGATTGTACGGTCTACGTGACGCTCGAGCCCTGCTGCATGTGCGCGGGGCTTATGGTTAATGCGCGCGTGGGGCGCTGCGTGTACGGCGCGGCCGATGCTAAGGCGGGCGCTCTGGGGTCGCTATACGACCTCAATGCCGATTCGCGCCTGAATCATCGGTTTAATGTGACGGCTGGGGTCTTGGCGGATGAATGCCGCGAGCTGCTGAGTAGCTATTTTGGCGGTCTGCGCGGGGCGGGCGGCGCTGATTGCGGTTGTGGGGCCAATCTTGACGCACACGCCGCTCACGCCGCAGCGCTTGCGGGTGCCGGTGAGGATGCTGGCGCGGCGGTTGACTTTGGTCCTGCGTGCCGCCGGCCCCGCCGTGTGCTGCTGGCGATCGACTCCTTTAAGGGCAGCGTGTCGAGTGCGCAGGCGGAGGCGGCGGTTGCCGAAGGCGTGCGCCGCGTGTGGCCCGATGCCCAAGTAAGCGCGCTGCCGCTGGCGGATGGCGGCGAGGGAACGCTCGATGCCGTTGCCGCATGCGGTGGCGAGCTTGTGACCTGTGAGGTGGCAGGTCCCTTGGGCAAGCGCGTGGCTGCCCGGATGCTGGTGGACGGCGAGCGCGAGTCGGCTGTAATTGAGATGGCCGAGGCGGCGGGTATTGGGTATTCACCCTGCACGGAATCGGCGGCGCTTGCGGCTTCGACCTATGGCGTGGGCGAGCTGATGCTCCGTGCGGTTCGTGCTGGGGCAAAGACTATCTATATTGGTCTGGGCGGCAGTGCCACCAACGACGGTGGCGCCGGCATGCTGCAGGCGCTGGGCGCGCGTCTTGTCGATGACCGTGGCTGCGATATCGCGCCCGGTCTTGCTGGCCTTGAGCAGGTGGCGAGCGTTGATTTGGCGCCAGCGCTTCGGGCGCTGAACGGCGCGCGTGTCGTGGTGCTTTCTGATGTCGAGAACCCACTCGTGGGGCGCCGCGGTGCGCTGGCAGTGTTCGGTGGACAGAAGGGTCTGCCGACGGGGGATGCCGAGGCCCTGGGCAAGTACGACAGCTGGATGGTCGGCTACGGTCGTCTGCTCGATACGGCAATTGTCGAGGCTCGGGCCCAGGGGTTGTTGCGCACGCCCGAGGGCGCACGGACATTTGGCTCGGTGCTCGGCGTGCCCGGCGCAGGTGCCGCCGGCGGCCTGGGCGCCGCGCTGCTAGCGCTCGGTGCAGAGCTACATTCGGGCGTGGAGACGGTGCTTGATCTGATTGGGTTTGACGAGCGCGTGCGGGATGTCGATCTGGTCATAACGGGCGAGGGCAATATGGACGAGCAATCCGCCGCCGGCAAAGCGCCGGTGGGTGTGGCCCGCCGTGCCAAGCGCTATGGCAAGCCGGTGGTCGCCGTCGTGGGCGGTCGCGCTGACAACCTGGATGCGGTGTACGAGCAGGGCATCGACCTTGTACTGCCGATCTGTCGCAAGCCCATGGACCTGGAGCAGGCACTCGACCCGCAAGAAGCCGCAACCAACCTCATCTGCGCCGGCGAGTCTGCCGCGCGAGCCTACGACCTTGGCCGCCTCTAAAACCAATCCCTCCCCAATAACTTGCGGTGAAATACGGAGTGTTTTTGCCTTTAAGGTGCCAATTCAGTCCGTATTCCACCGCAACTTCGAGAATGGCCATTCGAGGTTGGCTGCCTTGGGTCTTGGGTCGGACCGTTTGCCACGAAATGCGGCCATCTACTACGTTAAACCGGCCACCTTCGACCATCCCGGAATTTGCAAAAACAAAACCGCGGGTAGAAAGCTTGCCGATTTTCGAAAAAGTCGGCTATGGTCGACCCCTGTGACCAAAACGTAGTAGATAGGCCCTTTTCGTGGCGCAGCGTCAGACCGGTCTTTTTGGGACTAGGAAAACACCCGTAAAGGCATGTGAATCTGAACAATTTAATCCTGCGCCCTGCGGCGCTCGATGGTGTTGTCTGGGGATCGGAGACTATGCACTTCAGGTGTTGGCGCCGCCATTTGTGTGCCATTAGTAGATTGCTCTTCGTTCAGTTGTTCGCCGATTAATCCTGCCAATTTATTACCATTTCGGGCGAAGACGTGGATTATCTCCATGATGGACCTCTTTGGGCATAATGTTGTCTTTAATCTGTCCTAATCAATAGATCGCTCTTGGGAAGAGAGGGCGACACCAGAGGGGGAGAAGGGAATTGGAGAGGAAAGTTTTCGGCGGGGGGGGGGCAGAGAGTCGCCGCTCTCTGCCTTGCGCTGGTTCTCGGCTTCGGTTGTTTATCCGTTGGCGCGACGGCCGGTGTCGCATATGCGGCCACGGAATCGCGGACTGCGTATACTGCGGAGGAGTTTAAGATCACCCAGGACGGCGTGACCTATTCGTGCGAGACCACGGATAAGGGCACGGCGGAAATCACAGGTATTGTTGCCGACGACAGTGTGACCGCGGTGAATGTGCCCAGTTCCATCGAGCATGGCGGCCAGACCTACAAAGTCACCGAACTTTTTTTCTCGTCTGGTATCGTGGCCAAGAACGTTGAGCAGCTGACGCTCCCCGACACGCTCGAAAACGTGCGCGGATGGTATTTCCGAAAGTTCGCAAAGGTCAAGGAGCTCCATATCCCTGGCTCCATCAAGGACTTCAGTTGCACGCTGCAAAACGCCGGCTCGCTCGAAAAACTCTATTTCGATGAGGGCGTCGAGAAGATTAGCGCCAACTCGATGGTCACGGGCTGCAAAAGCCTTTCGGAGATCGATCTCCCCTCCACCCTCAAAATGATTTCGGGCCCGAGCGCCTTCGGGGGGGCTACGGCCCTCACAAGCATCGAGTTTCCAAAAGATGTCGCCTTCGCCGACACCATAACGGGCGTGCTCAAAGGCTGCACGTCTCTGACAAGCGTGTCGTTGCCCGCATCGGTTACGAAGATCCCCTCGCACATGTTTGACGGATGCACCTCTCTAACGTCCGTCACCGCGCTGAGCGAAATTGAGTCCATCGGGGATGGGGCGTTTCAGAATTGCTCGAGTTTGACCGGCATCGATTTCCCGGGCACATTGACGAGCATCGGATCCTCTGCTTTCCAGGGGTGCGCCAGCCTGGTGAGCGTGCCCAATCTAAGCAAGGTGACAAACATGGGCTGGGGGGCTTTCTACAAGTGCAAAAAGCTGCGGGCGTCCGTGGACCTGTCCTCGCTTCAGAGCATTCCGGGCTATGCGTTCTGCTACGCGCCGGTTAAGATCGTGGGGCTTTGCGACAGCCTGCAGAGTATCGGTGACTGGGCCTTTATCTGGAGCAACGTCGCCGTTCAGCTTCCCGAGACACTTGAGAAAATTGGCAACTACGCCTTCTTTCGCGGCACGTTGCCGGAGCAGCTTTCCATTCCAGATTCCGTGACTTCCGTTGGCACGGCAGCCTTCTCGGGCGTAGATGGCGTGAAGGATGTGACGATCGGGCACGGCCTCACCAAAATACCCCGGGACATGTTTGACGGCAGCACGGTTCAAAAGATCACGATCGAAAACAGCAGGGACGACATCACCGACTCGGAGAACCTCCCGTCCTCTGGCGTCGATATCGTCTACACGCGCGAGTCCATCGATGACAGCGTCGGCGATACCGTGAGCGATGGCAGCGCCAAGACCCTTCAGGATCTGGTCGACAAGGCCCCCGATGGCAAGGAAACCGTCATCACCCTGAAAAAGCACGTGAAGCTCGGCTCCACGCTCACGATTCCTGCCGAGAAGATGATTAAGATCAGGTCGGATAAGCCCTATACCATTTTGGCAACAAAGAATAGCGACGTCTCCGTACTGGTCAATGTTGCCGAGGGGGCATCCCTCGAGCTGTCGGGGAAAGTGTCCCTGAGTGGTCGCTACAACAAGGGCGCCATTATTTCTAGCAAGGGAGCGGTTGTGCTCTCTGACGAGGCCGTTGTGTGCGACGGCGCTGCGAGCACCGTCAATACTGGTGTTGTCGACGTGTCGGGAGACAAGGCTTCGCTTACCATGACGGGCGGCGTTATCGAGCAGTGCGAACTTAAGGACGCGTATTGCGGCGCTGTCCACGCGAAGGACGGCGCTCATGTTGTCATGAAGGGCGGCGTTATCCGTAAGAACGGAATCGTCGTTACCGGAGACACTAACGGCTATCACCTCACATCTTCTGGCGTCATGTTGGTGGGCAATGCCCGCTTCGACATGAGCGGAGGCAGCATCGAGGGCAACAGCGGCTATCGAGGCAGCGCGGTCCTTGCATACAGTGAGGGGGAGGGCGATAGCCAAAGAGCCAAGTTCACGATGACTGGTGGTCAGATTTCCGGCAACAGGAGCAGTAAACTGGAGGCGGGGCCCTTAGATCCCTCTGGAGCAGTTCACATTGAGGGCAACGCCGAGTTCACCATGAAGGGTGGAGAGATTGAGAACAACGTTGCGTCTGGCAACGGCAAAGGCGGCGGAGTGTGTGTGGTCGACCCGGGCTGTCAGGGCGGCGAAACAGGGAATACTGCTTTCACCATGCAAGGCGGGTCCATATCTGGCAACTCCGCTTCCGCCGGCGGAGGCGTCTATGCCTATTCGAATGGCGTCACGCTCAGCGCGGGCAAGATCAAGGGTAATACTGCTCGGAGCATGGGCGGCGGCGTGTATAGCGAAGGCAACGAGGCTCATGGCTATAGCACGCTCCGCATCGAAAACGCCCTCGTTGTTGATAACCATGCGGATAAGCAGGGCGGCGGCATGTGGTTCTGCCCGACCGGAGATGCCAAGGTCTACGTCCAGGACGGCGGCCTGATCGCCAAGAACACGGCTGATGAGGCGGGAGACGACTTCGTCTTCACCGGCGCCAAAGACGCCAAATACAAACTGACCTTGGCCAACCGCGCTCCGGGCGGCGGAAAGGTCAGCTGGTACAGAGACGGTGGGCTGTTTAAGCCCTACGGCACTATTGCGGCAACAAACCCCAAAATCCCGCGATTCTCGCCCGATGGCGACAACGGCGATCCCCTGTCCTTTACCGACGCCACGCCGAACGTCGCGCTTAAATCTGTGATGAGCGAGGATGTGTATAACCTCGGCGGCGGCCAGGCGTCGCTGACGATCTCTGGCAATACGGCGCCGTTGGGAGGCGGCATCGGCGCCAACGGCGGTGTCGTCATCGGTAAGTCCGAGAACATCGACATTCCCATCAAAAAGGTCTGGGAGAACCCCAGGATCCCCCATCCTAATAAGGTCAAAGTAAATCTCAAGAACGGCGATATCGTCATCGATTCGATCACCCTGAGCGAGTCCAACGACTGGAAGGGCGTCTTCTCCAACCTGCCGCAGCGCGATGCTTTCGGTGCCGTGATCGCCTACACCGTGGCCGAGGACCCCGTCGAGGGCTACAGCTCGAAGGTCACCGGCGACGCCGAGCGCGGCTTCACCGTGACCAACACCTCCACGGCCAAGGTCTCGGTGCCCGTCGAGAAGAAGTGGGTCGGCCCGGCGGCCGAGAAGGCCACCGTGCGCCTGCTCGCCGACGGGAAGGACACCGGCGAGTCGGCCGAGCTGTCGAAGTCCAATAGCTGGAAGCACTCCTTCGAGGGCCTGGCCAAGTACTCCAAGTCCGGCTCCGCGATCGCCTACACCGTGGCCGAGGACCCTGTCGAGGGCTACAGCTCGAAG
Source organism: Collinsella sp. AF29-7AC (assembly GCF_003475665.1). Taxonomy (NCBI): domain Bacteria; kingdom Bacillati; phylum Actinomycetota; class Coriobacteriia; order Coriobacteriales; family Coriobacteriaceae; genus Collinsella; species Collinsella sp. AF29-7AC. Next base: position 5,104 of record NZ_QRQX01000029.1, on the reverse strand, counting down.
GTCACCGGCGACGCCGAGCGCGGCTTCACCGTGACCAACACCTCCACGGCCAAGGTCTCGGTGCCCGTCGAGAAGAAGTGGGTCGGCCCGGCGGCCGAGAAGGCCACCGTGCGCCTGCTCGCCGACGGGAAGGACGCCGGCCAGTCGATCGAGCTCGACGAGTCCAACGGCTGGAAGGGCTCCTTCGAGGGCCTGGCCAAGTACTCCAAGTCCGGCTCCGAGGTCTCCTACACCGTGGCCGAGGTGCCCGTCGAGGGCTACAGCTCTAAGGTCTCCGGCGACGCCGAGCACGGCTTCACCGTGACCAACACCGTGAAGACGGGCGAGCTCGACGTCTCCAAGGCCGTCGCGGCGCGCGAGGGCCTGGCGGTCGACGCGGACAAGACATTTGAGTTTGCGGTCGAGGCCACCGATGCCGCGGGCCACGGCGTGTCCGGCACCTACGGTGACGCGACGTTCAAGGACGGCAAGACGACCCTCAAGCTCAAAGATGGCCAGACGGCGAGGATCACGGGGCTGCCCGCGGGAACCGCCTACACGGTGACCGAACGTGCCGCCGATGGCTACAAGGCCGCGGTGAACGGAGCCGAGGGATCCAAGGCCGATGGCTCCATCGCGGCAGACCAGGTCTCCTCCGCCGCCTTCACCAACACCTTCGACCCCGCCCCCGCCACGGCGTCCGTCCCCGAGCTCACCAAGGTGCTCGCGGGAGGCCGCAAGCCCGGCCTCCAGGAGGGGGAATTCACCTTCGAGCTCTCCCTCACCGATGGCGTGGGCAATGTCCTCGAGGGCTACCCAATCGAGGCGAAGAATGACAAGGACGGCAAGGTTTCCTTTGGCGAGCTCAGCTTCACCAATCTGGGCACCTACCACGCGACCGTGACCGAGAAAGCAAGCGGCGATGTCCTGATTGAGGACGATGCGCATGCCTACACCTTCGACATCGCAGTGACTCAGACTGGCGCCGGCCTTAAGGCCGAGATCTCCAACGAGCGGGGCAAGAAGACTTTCACCAACACCTTCACGCCGCACGACAACACCAAGACCGTCACCAAGGCGGACGCCTCGGGCGCCAAGGTCGATGTGGATGGCAAACCGGTGGGCGTGGGCGATACCCTCACCTATACCATCGGCTGGGCCAATAACAGCGTCGACGACAGAGGCGCCGCGCAGGCGGCCGACGTGACGGTGACCGATGTCCTGCCCAAGGGCGTTGACTACGTCGAGGGCTCTGCCGACGGCGCCGCCTACGACGCCGCGACGCGCACCCTTACCTGGTCGCTCGGCGAGCAGGCTGCGGGTGCCACGGGCACGCTCAGCTTTGACGTGAAGGTCTCCGCCGAAGCCGCCGTGGTCGACGACATCTCCAACACCGCCACGGTCAAGGTGGGGGAGAACGAATCCCAGACCAACACGACCCACAACAGCGTGTCCCGCGAGGGCAGCCTCACCGTCAAGAAGACGGTCGTCGGCGGCGACAGCCAACGCGAGTTCGGCTTTACGGTCGCGCTGACCGACGGGGACGGCGAGCCCGTCTCCGGCACCTTCGGCAAGGGCAAGAACGCCGTGACGTTCACGGACGGCAAGGCGACCTTCACGCTCAGGGACGGCGGGGAGAAGACCATCGCCGGCCTGCCCGTGGGCGCGCGCTACACCGTGACCGAGGATGCCGCCGAGGGCTACACGACCACGGCCGAGGGGGCCGAAGGCGCCGTGAACGAGGACGGCGCGACCGTCGCGTTCACCAACACGTACGGAACGGCCACCGAGGGCAGAGACGTCTCCACCGCGGGGCTCTTCACCAAGACGCTCGAGGGCCGCGACTGGGCGGAGGGCGACAGCTTCCAGTTCGCGCTCGCGGGCGAGGGCGGCGCCCCCATGCCCGAGGGGTCTGCCGACGGCTCCAAGACCGTCAGCGTGACGGCCGCCGCCGGCACCAAGGCGGGCGATAGGGTCGCCTTCGACTTCGGCCCCATCCGCTACACGCTCAATGACATCAAGGACGCCGGGTTCGCCGAGGTCGGCGGCAAGCGCGTGCGCGCCAAGACCTTCACCTACACGGTGCGCGAGGTCAAGCCCGATGACGGCTCCGCCATCGCCGGCGTGGCTTACGACGGCCACGCCGCCACGATGACGGTGACCGTGACCGACGACGGCTCCGGCAACCTCACGGCCTCGACGCCCGCGATCGCGCAGGCGAGCGGCGGCGACTTCGTCAACACCTACACGACCGAGCTCGACTACTCGGCCCGCGCGGGCGTGCGCCTGTCCAAGACGCTCTCCGGCCGCGCCATGGAGGCGGGGCAGTTCGCCTTCACCGTGACCGCCGACGCCGAGACGGCCGCCAGGCTTGGCCTCAAGACCGACAAGGACGCCTACGCCGTGGCCGCGGCCGATGACGGTGCGGCCGACCTGGTCGACCTCATCGGCGGTGCTGCGGGCAGCGACGTGAAGTTCACCGACGCCGACGCGGGCAAGACCTACAGCTTCACCGTCACCGAGACCAAGCTCGGCGGCGAGGGCTACGCCAACGACACCGCGCCGCGCACGGTGACCATCGCGCCCGGCTACGACGCCGCGACGGGCAAGCTCACGGTTACGACCACGGTTGCCAAGGACGGTGTCGAGGTCGCTCGCAGCGAGGTCTCCACGGCAGATGACGCCACGGAGACGCCCGCGCCCGTGGCGGTCGCGTTCCAGAACTCCTACGAGGCTACCGGAACGCTCGGCGGCGAGGGCGGCGTGGTCATCAACGCCACCAAGACGCTGACGGGTCGCGCCGCGGCGGCGGGCGAGTTCTCGTTCTCCGTCCGCGATGCCCGGGGCAACGTGGTCGCGACCGCGACCAACCAGGCCTCCGGCGACGGCGAGGCCGCGGGGCTCGCGTTCTCGCCCATCGCCTACACCACCGACGCTCTCGAGCAGATGGTGGCGGACGGCACCGCCACCAGGGCCGCCGACGGCTCCTGGGTCATTCCCTATACCGTTTCCGAGGACGGCACGGACCGGCTGCCCGCGGGCGTGACGGCGGCCGCGTCGAGCTTCGGCATTACGGTCAAGGTGACCGATAACGGCAAGGGCGGGCTGGATGTGGCCGTGACCTACCCCGAGGGCTCCGACGGCACGCTGTCGTTTGTGAATGCCTATAGCGCCGGCGAGGCGACGGTCGATCTCGCGGGCACCAAGACGCTGGCGCTCGGCCAGGCCGGGCTTGGCCTCACGCAGGCCGACATTGCGGGCAAGTACACCTTTAAGATTGAGCCGCTGGATGGCGCGCCCGCGCCGGTCGACGCCTCCGGCAAGACGGTGACCGAGGCGACCAACGACGCCGCCGGTAACGTCGCGCTGGGCCGCGTCACGTTCAAGCAGCCGAGCGACCTCAATGACGTCGAGATTGACGGCGACGGCCTGCGTACCAAGACGTTTGCCTACCGGGTGAGCGAGTCCGGCTCGGTCGATGGCGTGGTCAACGACGCGACGGCGACCAGGACCTTCACGGTCAGGGTGGTCGAGGACACCAACGCGGGCACGCTCGCCGCGGAGGTCCTGCCCGCAGAGGGCACGCCCGAGGGCAAGGGCGCGTTCGAGTTCACCAACACCTACGGCGTGAAGCCGACGCCGAGCTCCGTCACCGATCAGATCAAGGTGAGCAAGAAGCTCAAGGGCCGTGACCTGGCCGAGGGCGAGTTCGAGTTCCAGCTGGTCAAGCTTGCCGCCGACGGCAGCGAGAGCGTCGCGGCGACGGGCAAGAACGCCGCCGACGGCACGGTCGCGCTCAGCCCCGTCACCTACACCGCGCCCGGTACGCACAGCTACGAGCTGCGCGAGTCCGCCGGCACGGCGGGCGGCGTGACGTACGACAAGACGACGTACCGCGTGCGCACGACGGTCACCGATGCCGGAAACGGCACGCTTACCGTCAAGCACGAGCTGACGGATGCCGAGGGCAATGCCGCGGGCGACACCTCGGCGATCTTTACCAACGGCTACGAGGCCGCGCCCGTCACCCTCAAGCTGGGCGCCGCCAAGGTGCTCAAGGGCGCCGAGCTCAAGGCGGGCCAGTTTGGCTTTGAGCTCAAGGGCCGGGACGGCAAGGTCATGTCGACCGCCAAGAATGCCGCCGACGGCAGCGTCACGTTCGATGCGCTGACCTTCAAGCAGGCCGGCACCTACACCTTCACGGCGAGCGAGGTTGACGACGGCCAGGCACACGTGACCTACGACAAGGCGGTGCACAAGATCGTCGTCACGGTGAGCGACGAGGCGGCAGACGGCACCAGGACGGGCTATCTGTCGGCGAAGGTTTCCTACGAGGGCGACACCAACCTGCCGCCGGTCTTCACCAACAGCTACGCCGAGGAGCCCGGCACCCCCGGCACCCCCGAGAACCCCGGCACGCCGGGCGGCGGCTCGGGCGGCGGTTCAGATAACGGCTCCGGCAGCGGCGCTAGCGGTGACGGCTCCAAGGGCGGTATGCCCGACACCGGCGACCGCAGCCTGCCGGCGGCCGCGCTCGCGGTCATGGCCGGCATCGGCGCTCTGACCGTCGCAGGCGGCGCGGTCCTGTACCGCAGGCGCCGCTAGCGATATGGACGAGTGGGGCGAATCCATCCGATGGGTTCGCCCCACTTGCCGTGGCGGGCGGGAGCAGGTAAGATATACCGAGCGCCTAGCGCGTTCGATGGGTTCGGATGACGACATGTTCCGAATCTGGTCAGGTCCGGAAGGAAGCAGCCATAAGGAGCCTCTGTCGGGCATCCGAATCCATCGAGCGCACGGGCGCTTTTTTGGTGCCGCGATGCGGTCCCGGTGCCGGCGGGCTGTTTGGTGTCTCGCTGGTCCTCGGCTTTGCCTGCGGGATCGCTCGACTACCAAACAGCCCGCCGGCACCGGGACCACTTCGTCCAAAAAACACCCGTAAAGGCGCGTTAGCCTAATTAAATCTATCCCTTAAGGAATGCTGCTCGTTGGCATTGTTTGGAGCGCGGTGGCGATGTGCTTCAAGAGACAGTGGCATTACCATTTGTTTTTACAAGTAAAGAGGCCCGTTTCCCTGGGGGTGACGCATAATTTCTTTCGCAAATTGACAACCGCATAGCGGAAC
>NZ_QRQX01000028.1:19753-20442 GCF_003475665.1 Collinsella sp. AF29-7AC | reverse complement strand
TGTTAGCGCTAATCTAAAATTGACCACTTTCGCAAACGCATCTCGCCGAATGCGCCAACGCGCTTTCGCCGACCCCGCTAACGTACTTTCACCAACTGCGCTAACGGAACTATGCTCCGATCGGGTATCCGACCCGGGAGGAGCGGGATATGGAGCGAAACGTAATGGGAGAGCTGAACGTCTACAGGGGGTCCGGCGCGAAGCCGAACTTCAGCGAGATCGCGAGGAGGCACGGCATGGACCGGCACACGGTCGCCAAGTACTGGCGGGAGGGCGAGTCCGCCGCCGACGGGAGGTCCGCGAGGGGCAGCGCCTTCGACCCGCTCGAGGAGGTGATCCGCGCGAAGGCCCAGCTGCCCGGGATGACCAAGATGGCGGTCTACGCGTTCCTGCGCGAGGGCCGCGGGGAGGGGCTGCCCGGGTACGGCGCCTTCACCGCGTGGTGCCGGGCCCGCGACGTGCCCTTCGGGGGCGCGGGCGGCCGCGAGCCGCACCCGCGGTTCGAGACGCCCCCGGGCAGGCAGCTGCAGTTCGACTGGAAGGAGGGCATGAGGCTCGTCGACTCGGAGGGCGAGGTCTTCGAGTTCAGCGTGTTCACCGCGACGCTCGGCTACTCCCGGAAGCACCGCTTCATACCGGTCAGGAGCCGCACGCTCGACGACCTGCTGTCCTGCCTGCTCGCCACCTTC
>NZ_QRQX01000028.1:18138-19743 GCF_003475665.1 Collinsella sp. AF29-7AC | reverse complement strand
CGCTCGACGACCTGCTGTCCTGCCTGCTCGCCACCTTCACCCGCCTCGGCGGCGTCCCGGAGGAGTGCATCACGGACAACATGTCGTGCCTGGTGACCGTCTCGGGCCGCAGGAGGACCAGGCAGGAGAGGGCGTGGCGGTTCGCGCGGGAGGCCGGCTTCGAGCTCAGACTCTGCGCGCCGCGCTCGCCGCAGACCAAGGGCAAGGACGAGTCGGCCAACCGCTTCCTGAACCGCCTGCTCGCCTACGGCGGCGAGTTCACCGGGTGGAGCGGCCTCGCCGAGGCGGTGGCCCGGGTCGAGGCCCAGGCCAACTCGGAGCCGAACCGCACCACCGGCCTGCCGCCCGACGCGCTGTTCATGCGGGAGAAGGAGAGCCTGCGTCCCATCGGGAACCTCCGGCTCCTCGAGTCGATGGTGGGCGACGTGAGCGTCCAGACCGTCCCGCCGACCATGCTCGTCAGGGCCGCCGGCAGGGAGTGGTCCGTGCCCAGGCGCTGCATCGGCCGGCGCGTGAGCGTCATAGCGATGCCCGGCGGCCAGGTCGTTGTGAGGATGGCCGGCGAGGAGGTCGCCGTCCACGACGCCGCGTCCGGGCCGTCGAGGCCCATCAACTACGACCCCGACCACTATGGGCAGGCCCTCGAGGGGAAGCGGGGCCTGGCCGACGCGGACATCGCCGAGGCCGCGCGCGCCAACCTCGCGCTGCTCGACTCGCTCGGAGGGGCGTGATGGGCGCCGTCGCGGAGGGCAGCCCCTCGATCAGGGCGCAGGCGAACCTCTCCGCGCTCGGGCTGCACGAGATGGCGGCGTCCCTGCCCGACTACGTGAGGATGGTCGCCGCGGGCGAGCGGGGCTTCGCCTCCGCCCTCGAGGAGATGACGCGCGTCGAGGTCGCCGCCCGGGAGGTCAGGATCACCAACCAGCGCATACGTTCGTCGGGGTTCCCCTACGTCAAGGGGCTGGCGGACTTCGACTGGGACTTCCAGCCGTCGGTCCCGCGCGCAGAGATCGAGGAGCTCGCGACCCTGAGGTTCGTCGAGCGGGCCGAGAACGTCCTGCTCGTGGGGAGCCCCGGCGTGGGCAAGACGCACCTCGCCGTCGCGCTGGGCATCGAGGCCGTCAGGGCGGGGCGCGAGGTCAGGTTCGTGGACTGCGCCCGGCTCGTCGAGGACCTGGAGGACGCCTCGTCGCGCGGCATCCTCAAGAAGAGGCTCAAGTACTACGCCCACTCGAGGCTGCTGATCATCGACGAGCTCGGCTACCTCGACGTCGGCAGCGCGGGCGCGGACCTGCTGTTCCAGCTGATATCGACGCGCTACGAGCAGCGCTCGACGATCATCACCACCAACGTGGGGATCAGCGGCTGGGGCAGGGTGTTCGGGGACGACGTGGCGGCGAGCGCGATCGCGGACAGGGTGTGCCACCACTGCCACCTGGTCAAGATAACCGGCAGGTCCTACAGGCTGAAGGACCTGCCGAGGGACGGCCCCGTCAAGCCGTGACCGGAATCGGTGAAAATACGTTAGCGCAACCGGTGAAACCGCCTTTGCGCGAACGGCGCGCCTGTTTAGCGAAACTGGTGAAAAATAGATTGACGCTAACA
>NZ_QRQX01000028.1:0-18128 GCF_003475665.1 Collinsella sp. AF29-7AC | reverse complement strand
GGCGGCGATGCCGAAGCGGGCCATCGCCGCCGACCGCGGCATCCCCTCGTCCACGACGGCCCTCGCGACGGCGAGCTTGGTCTCCATGTCGTAGGTCCTGCGGCTCTCGCCCATCCCGATCAGCCCCTTCCTCCCGGTTGCCCGGTACGCGTAGAGCCATTTTCTCACCGCCGGGGCGGGAACGTCGAGCCTCTTGGCCGCGAGTTCGAAGCCGAGGCCGGCCTCGAACAGGTCGGCGGCGCGTGCCCTCATCTCGCGACCGTATCTTGCCTTCTTCCTGCGGGGCATTTCCGATGCCTCCCTTTTCTCGAACCTTAATTTCAAAGTCCAAGAAATGGGATGCAGTTCATTTGTGGTGGTCGCGCTGGCAACGGCGTTTCCGCAGATAAAACCTGCCAAAATAAACCTGTCCCTAATTGGCAGGTTTTGACACCCTGGGGGCGGGCGATGCTACAATCGGACTTGTACTTGAAACGCATCAAAGGGGCCGCCATGGCAAAGGTAAAGATCAGCGACGTCGCGCGCGAGGCCGGGGTTTCGTTGGGCACGGTTTCCAACGCGCTCAACCATCCCGAAAAGCTGCGCCCCGAGACCCTCAAACTCATCAACGAGACCATCAATCGCCTAGGCTACCTGCCCAACCAAAGCGCTCGCCAGCTGGCCGGCGGCACCACTAAGTCCTTTGGCCTTGTCCTCCCCCGTCTCGATCACGGCTTTTCGCTCCAAATCGCCAGCGGTGCCCACAACGAGGCACGCAAGCACGGCTATGACTTGCTCATCGCCAATGCCGATAACGACGATACTCTCGAGGACCATTACCTGCGCTATTTTATGGGCACGCAGATGTCCGGCGTCATGGTTCAGCCCATGGCGTCCCTCGATTGGCACCCCGCCATGACCAAGATTCCCGTCCCCATCGTCCATTTGGACGTCCATTGTTCAGAACCCGGTTACTACGTGGCCGCCGACAACGAGGCACAGGGGCGCATTATCGCCGAGCTCGCCATCGCCCGCGGCGCACACCGCATCGTCGTTGTAGGCCGAGCGGCATTTATGCAGCTCACCCTGCGCGTCCTTGGCATCCACAAGGCACTTGCCCTGCATCCCGATATCAAAATTGAGGTCATCGATGCCGGAGAGTGGAATACCGCAGCCGACGGCTACAGCATCGGTACCCAGATTGCCGAACGCCCTGCTGACGAGCGCCCCGATTTTGTCATCGGCCTGACCGACGTATTGGCCTCGGGCGTTATCTCGGCGCTGACCGACAAGGGCATTTCCGTCCCCGGCCAGATTCTTGTTGCCGGCTGCGATGGCAACCCGCTTGCCTGGAGCGGATCGGTCCCCCTCACCACGGTTGCACCACCGGGCTACGAGATCGGCCGCAAGGGCGTGCAGCTGCTCATGGAACAAATCGAGGATAAACCTGCCGCCAAGACCAAACGAGTCCGCATCGGCTCCGCCGCGCGTACCGTCACCACGGTCACGACCGCCGAGGACATTAACCGCCAGGAGCTCGTGCGCCCCTTCTTACTCGAGCGCGTGAGCACCCAAAAGGCCGAGCAGCACCCGACGGGCCCATCCGCGGCCCCAATAACCGACATCAACCTGGGCGCCTACTTGTAACAAAAAACGCCGCAACGGAAACAGGCCCGCTGCGGCGTTTTTGCTGACCCCACGGGCCTTCCCCGTTTAGCCGAACCTGCGGCTACGGATATTTATGGAATGTAATCCATTTTTCATTAACTTTTTTGTTAAAATAGACTCAATTCCATATTTTTAGATATTTCCTATAAGTATTGATTTTGCTCCAGTTTTTTCGCCAAGAAAGGGGTTTCATGAATCTGATTGATCGCAAACAGTACCTCGACTGGCTCATTTCGTGGAAAGACTCGCACGTCATCAAGGTCGTTTCGGGCGTGCGAAGGTCCGGCAAATCAAAGCTATTCGAAATCTACCGTAGCTACCTGCGCGATCATGGAATCACAGGCGACCAGGTTATATCCCTCAACTTTGAAGACCTGGAGTTCGAGTCGCTTACGTCGTATAGAGCACTCTACGACTACATTTCCGCCAGACTCGTCCCCGATAAGATGAACTACGTTTTTCTGGACGAGATCCAGCACGTCGAGCATTTCGAAAAAGCCGTCGACAGTCTTTTTATCAAAGACAATGTCGACCTCTACATAACCGGTTCCAACGCCTATCTGCTCTCGAGCGAGCTGGCAACTTTGCTCTCCGGTCGCTACGTAGAGCTCAAGATGCTGCCCCTATCCTTTAAAGAGTTTTGCTCGGCAAAAACCAATGACGGAAAGGCTCCCGCGCAGTTGTTTGACGAGTACATCACCCGGGGCTCTTTTCCCTTTATCGCCGAGACGGGCATTCAGGGACCCCAGGCGCGCGATTATCTTATGAGCCTCTACGATACCATCGTCATACGCGACGTTATCGAACGCCTGAAGGTCTCGGACGTCCCGACCCTGCGCGATATCACCAAGTTCCTACTCCATAGCATTGGAAACCGGATCTCGATTAAAAAAATCTCCGACACGCTCTCGTCCAACGGCAACAAAACCGACCAGAAAACCGTAGCCAAGTACCTCAAAGGCTTAACAGACAGCCTTGTGCTGTACTATGCTCCGCGCTATAACGTGCGCGGTCGGCAGCTTCTTACAACAAACGGCAAATACTACGCCGTTGACCTTGGGCTTAGAGGCGCTCTTGTCAAAACCCAAAGCAGCGATATCGGTCATATCCTCGAAAATGTTGTCTATCTCGAGCTCCTACGCCGCGGATACGACGTCTACGTGGGCGATATCGACGGTGGGGAAATCGATTTTGTTGCCCTACGCTCAGACGAGACGGCCTATTTTCAGGTTTCAGCCACCACACTCGACGAAACCACCCTCAATCGAGAGTTGGCCCCCTTTAAAAAAGTCCGAGACAACTACCCCAAGACGCTTCTTACGCTCGACACGCTGTTTGCGAACGCGAACTACGAAGGAGTCCGCAAGCGCAACGTGATCGACTGGCTCCTGGAGTAACTTGTAGCGTCATAACCCTCCGCCAGCTCCTTACCAAGGCCGCAGCCCCAGTCGCTTAAAGCACAATGCCCCTCTTATCGGCCAAAACAGCAATCTTGGCGTGATAAAAGGGGCTGACGGCGTCAGCGCTTCCACGCAGGCGCCGTTGCCGTCACCGTCCCGCGGGATCGGGCGCGGGACATGGCGACTCGCGTACAAACGCTAGCGCACGGCCTTGACCGCCGCCGGCAGATCGAACAGCGTATCGAGCACAGCCTCGCAGCCGTCCACCACGTCCTGCGGCAGCGGCACGATATCGGGAACGGCAAAGACGTGGCAGCCGGCCGTGATGCCCGAGACGCAGCCGTTGCGGGAATCCTCGACCACGGCGCACTCCTCGGGGGCAAAGCCCGCGCGCACGCAGGCGAGCAGGTACATCTCGGGGTCGGGCTTGCCGTGTACGACGTCCTCGCCGCAGGTCACCGTCTCAAACTTATCAAAGAGGCCGACCATCTTGAGGTTGCGCTCGGCCGTAACGTGGCGCGACGACGTCGCAAGACCCACGTGATAGCCCGCAGCCAGCAGCTCGTCCAAGCACTCGGCGGCACCGGCCTTAAGCTCCAGATCGGTCTTGACCATCTCGTCGCGAATCTCCCTATGGCGACGATAGATTGCCTCAGCGGTTTCGCGGCTGCCGTAATGCCCATCAAGGATCTCCATGACATCGGGCAGCGTGCGGCCGATAAACTGATGGATCAGCGCATCGTCAATCGCGAATCCCAGCTCGGCCGCGCCCGCCTTCCACGCCTTGATACCCAAACGCTCGGTGTCGACCAGCGTTCCGTCCATGTCAAAAATAACGGCCTTGATCATATCGGTCCCCCATCTCTTCGCGCTGCTGTACTCCCGCAACTTTACCGCACCTGTAAACTTGTATATAACGTATATAGCATATTGCACTTTCGTTACATAGATAGAAGTCTTATGACAAGCGACTCGGTAGGATTATAGTTTTCGACCGAGTACATATTGGTAAGGATCAATTCATGTTTTCAGACACTACCGCGCCCGCAGAGGGGCTTCAGGACAAACTCGCAGCGCTCGAGCAGCTGCTTTTAGCATACGGACGCGTCGCCATCGGCTTTTCCGGTGGCGTCGACAGCAGCTTTTTGGCCGCGGTCTGCGCCCGCATCATGCCCGCCAGCACGCTTCTCGTTCACCTCACCACGCCGCTCATCGGCACGCCCGAGCAGGCTTCGTTTGAGCGGGCGGTTGACGGGCAGGCCGATGAGGGGCCGCACTTCAAGCTTCCCGTACTCAACCTCTCGGTCGATCAGCTGCAGCTCCCCCAGGTAGCCTGCAACGACGCCGACCGCTGCTACCACTGCAAGCGCGCCGGCTTTACCGCCATCGTCAATCACGCCAGGTCGCTGGGCTTTCCCACCGTCATCGACGGCAGCAACGCAAGCGACCGCGGCGACTACCGCCCCGGCATGCGCGCCGCCCAGGAGCTCGGCGTGCGATCGCCGCTTATGGAGGTCGGTTTTACCAAGGACGAAGAGCGCGAGCTGCTGCGCGCCTGGGGATACCCCGTTTGGAACCTGCCAGCAGGAGCCTGCCTGGCCACGCGCGTCCCCACGGGCGAGGAGCTCACGCGCGAGAAGGTCGATGTAATCCGCACCTGTGAGGACTACCTGCACGACCTTGGCCTGGACCAGGTCCGCGCACGCCTCGTCGGCGGCTGCATGCATATCGAGGCCGAGCCGGCAGACGTCGCCAAGATCGCCGCCCTCAGCGATGCCGCCGTCGACGCCGAAGGCAAGACCCCGCTGCCCGCCGCTATCGAATCTGCCCTGCGCAACCTGGGCTGCGGCCACGTCTCCCCCGAGGTAACCCCCTACATCCACGGCAACATGAACCAGTAACCTACCAAAAAGGGACAGGTTTATTTTGGCAAGTTTTATCTGGGGAAATATCGCAGGGCAACCGCCTCTCTAGCATCCATCTATCTTTGAGAGACACTAGAGAGGCGACTCAGCCACATCTACCTCTTCCGATAGCGGCGGTTGCGGCTCGTCGATGAACCCATTACTTCAATGAGTCCTTTATCCGCCATTTTTGGCAGATGGTAACGGACGGACGAAATCTTGACCCCCGATGCAACCGCTATTTCTCGCGCCGTCATATCCATTCCGGCGCTGAGAGCCTCCAGGATCCTATCCGCCGTCGAAGCTGACGATTCTCTGCTCATATCGATAATTTCAAACGTGTCTTTGCCACATTTTGACAGGACATGTTTATCGACAAGGCCCCCGCAGATCAGGCGAATGTCATCCGAATCCCACTTCAAAGCCTCTCGTATTTTTTGAACATCGCATACGCACCCATGCTCCCGCATAAACATGAGCAATGTTTCCTCGCGATGCGTCAGTTCGGTGTCCACATGGCCCTGAATCCACATGCGGTTTTCAGCAAGCTCCGCCCCGTGCCGGGAAAGCACCACCGTAAACGAATCGGCCTTAACGATAAATTTCGGCCTGCCAAGCGAACGAGACTCCATCTCGCGAATCATAGCCGGGATGCCAGATCCCTGACTTTCCGCAACGGCCCCCTCAGCATGCTCTAACGGCGTCGCCCCCATCAGACTCATGAGCTTTGGGTTTCGGCAGCGCGATTCCCCGTCCGCAAGATTGTCCACCGTCTTTCCGCCCCAAAGCCCGCCGGGGTTTTTGATTTCTATTCTGTCTGGGTAGATATCGACGCTCACGGCCTGCCCCACAAACATGGGCGAATACTCTCGATGGATACAGGCATTCGCCAAGGCCTCGCGCAAAACCTCCTGGGGTACTTCCCAATCTTCCCTTCTACCAGCGCCTCGCACTATCGCCGCTTTGCGCAAGTTTCGTCCGATCGCAGCGAGGGCATCTTCGATGCAAGCCGGAATCGGGCCATCGCACAACTGGCGGTCAATAAACCGGGGTTGCCCAGGAGCAGATTTTTCCACATCGGAATGAACGGCGACATCGATCATCAGCTTGGGATAGAACTGCTGGGGGTAAATTCCCGCCGACAGCAGCCCCGCGAGCTTCACAGCTCCATCCTTTGTAGTGATATTGAGTCTGGCCAGCTGCTTTTCCAGCGTATCGGCCCCGCGCAAAACGCGCGGGGTCTGCAGCCGGCGATTTGCGATAATGGACCGCACGACATCTGGATCCAAATCCTCGACTTTTGCCTCCGAAACCACCGTACCGTCTGCATCACTCGGAAGCAACGCACTCTGTAGCTCATATAGCTCAGCGGGCGACATCTTGATATCTTTATCATCCACGCGCTTGTAGCTACCGTTCTGCACGCCGCGCACGCCGATATAGCATGGCTTCGCTTTGAGCTCAAGTTCAAAGATGCGCACCAGAAGTACCTGGAGCCCGTCAACCTCGCCTCGATCAAGCTCATACCGTGGCGCATGGGTCACCACCGCCGTTGAGCCTCCGTCTCCGATACCCGAAACAAACTGGTCGCGTACCCTGTCGATAGCAAAGTTGGCAGAAGGAACAAATCCTTTGGCTTCGTTCAGGCCCAAAATAATGAGCCCGCCCGCAGTGTTCGCAAAAGCACTCACTGTCTCCCATACGTCTGCACTCAATTTATTCGTGCAGGCTTTAACTTCTACCGATGCGTCATCGGTCCCCCGCCTGCGAAGGCGCTCAACGATAAGGCCAAGAGGTTCATCCAACAGCATTGGCATTCCGTCTCTCTAAAACAATAGATTTATCTCTCTAAAGCTTAGTATATCTCTCTAACTTTAGAGAGATGAGCACTCTCTTTTAGAGAGAAATTTAGAGAGATGTATCGAATTCACTGCTAGATTACCTAAGGCCATCTCTCTAACCGACTTTCTCTTTAGAGAGACGTTTAGAGAGACGAGCGCATCTCTCTAACCATGGGCTCCGCTCTTTAAAGCGTACACATCCCAACCGTGCCATAAGTTGCGGCGGGCATTCCCCCGCCAACCCGCCAAAAGAGGACGGGTATATTTTGGCAGGTTTTATCTGGGGAAACGCAAGTAGAGCCACGCCGAAGCCACCGTCATCAGCCTCGGCGCATACCTTTAGCGCACGGCCCTGACCGCCGCCGTCAGATCGAACAGCGTATCGAGCACGGCCTCGCAGTCATCTACCACGTCCTGCGGCAGCGGCACGATATCGGGAACGGCAAAGACATGGCAGCCGGCCGCGACGCCCGAGACGCAGCCGTTGCGTGAGTCCTCGACCACGGCGCATTCCTCGGGAGCAAAGCCCGCGCGCTCGCAGGCGAGCAGGTAGATCTCGGGATCGGGCTTGCCGTTCAGGGTATCCTCGTTGCAGGTCACCGTTTCAAACTTGTCAAAGAGGCCGACCGTCTTTAGGTTGCGCTCGGCCGCAACGCGGCGCGACGACGTCGCAAGGCCCACGTGATAGCCCGCAGCCAGCAGCTCGTCCAAGCACTCGGCGGCGCCGGCCTTAAGCTCCAGATCGGTCTTGACCATCTCGTCGAGAGCATCCCTGTAGCGGGCTTCGACCGTCTCGACGATTTCGCGGCTGCCGTAATGCTCCTCAAGGATGTCCCTGACATCAGGCATCGAGCGACCGATAAACTGATGGACCAGCGCATTGTCAACCGCAATCCCCAGCTCGGCAGCACCCACCTTCCATGCCCTCATGTCCAAACGCTCGGTATCGATCAGCGTTCCGTCCATGTCAAAAATGACAGCCTTGATCATATCGGTCCCCTTCGCCGGCTTGCGTTACCGCAACCCTACCCCACTTTGTAACTTGTATATAACGTATATAGCATATTTGGCTTTCGTTACATGAATCAATAACCTACCAAAAAGGGACAGGTTTATTTTGGCAGGTTTTATCTGGGGAAACGACCTGCGGCGTCTCCTGCTAGACTGGTAGATTCGCAACCGACTACCCAGGAGCCCCCATGTCGCGCAAGTCCGCCCACAAGCAAGTACTTTCCATCGGCACCGCCGTGGTGCTGGGATTTGCGCTGTTTACAGGATCGCTCGACGGGGCGCCCAAGCTGCTGTCGCCGCAAAGCGATGAGCAGGCGGCGGCCCTGGCCGAGAAGCAAAACGAGAGCCCCAGCCGCACCGACGACGAGGCGGACCTGGTCGCCCGGCTCGAATCGGGGACGGCAAGCTCCGAGGACTCCGAAGGCGGCCAAAGCACCGGCGATGGCTCCGAATCCACCACAACCGGCACCGGCGACGACACTTCCGCAGATAGCACTGCCATCCCCATTGATGAAGTCGAAAATCCCGATCAAGACCGCGCGCGCGGCGTATACCTCACCAGCATTCCCGACTACTCCGGTAACCCCTACGTCGCCCTTCGCGCCGATGGTACGCACTCGCTCGGCACGCCGTCGTTCACGCTCGATGAATACGAGCGCGCCACCGAAGAAGGCTGCTTT
Organism: Collinsella sp. AF29-7AC; assembly: GCF_003475665.1. NCBI lineage: Bacteria > Bacillati > Actinomycetota > Coriobacteriia > Coriobacteriales > Coriobacteriaceae > Collinsella > Collinsella sp. AF29-7AC. Next base: position 9,645 of record NZ_QRQX01000028.1, on the reverse strand, counting down.
AAGAAGTTCTCTAAACTCGACAGCCTGGGCCGTACCCGCAAAGCACTCGCCTGCATAGGACCCGAATCGCTCGGTCAGGGCAAGCGCGGCGATATCTCGCGTATCCACCCCGCCGGATGGCGCCAGCAGCGCTACGACTTTATTCCAGGCCAGAGCCTCTATAACCGCTGCCACCTTATCGCTTGGTCGCTCTGCGGCGAAAACGCCAACCGCAAAAATCTCCTGACCGGCACGCGTTATCTCAACGAAACGGGCATGCTGCCCTTTGAGGAGCAGATCCTCGACTACATCCGCGACACTGGTAACCATGTGCTCTACCGCGTCACGCCCATGTACAACGAAGAGGAACTTCTCTGCCGCGGCGTGCGCCTTGAGGCCCAATCGGTCGAGGATCACGGCAAGACGCTGTGCTTCCACGTGTACTGCTATAACCTGCAACCGAATGTGCAGATCGACTACGCCACCGGCCGCAACCAGGCGTCAGGGGACTAGCCCTACCCACGACAAGAACCGATTTGCAATCCCCTAGGGATCAAAAAAGGCCGCTCCGGATCACCCAGAGCGGCCCTTGCATCGACATGCGTGGCGCAGACAAAGCCACACGTTACTTAGCTCGGCCCTCCTCATAGCGCTCGACCAGCTTGGCCTGAACGTCATAGGGAACCTGCTCGTAGCCGGCGGGCTTCATGGTAAAGTCACCCGTGCCGCGCGTGATGGAGCGCAGGCGCGTCGAGTAATCCGTCAGCTCGGCCAGCGGCGCCTGGGCAATGACCACGGTGTCTCCGCGCTCATCGGTCTCCATGCCCGTCACGCGACCGCGCGAGGCCGAGATGTCGCCCATCACGGCGCCGGCGTAGCTCTCGGGGATCGTCACCGTGATTTCCTCGATAGGCTCCAGCACCACTGGATCGGCATCGGCGCATGCCTTGCGCAGGCCGATGCGAGCCGCTGCGCGGAACGCCATCTCGTTGGAGTCGACGCTGTGATACGAACCGTCGTACACAGCCACGCGAATGCCCGTGAGCGGGTAGCCGGCAATAATACCGTCCTTCATGGTCTCCTGGACGCCCTTGTCCACGGCGGGAATCAGCGAGCGCGGAATGCGACCGCCCACGACCTCGTCAACAAACTCATAGCCGTCGCTCGTGCCGTCGGGCCCAATGAGCGGCTCCACGCGCAGCCAGCAGTCGCCGTACTGACCGGCGCCGCCGGTCTGCTTCTTGTGGCGACCCTGGGCGCTCGCCGTGCGGCGGATGGTCTCGCGATACGGAATGCGGATCGGCACGCTCTTGGCGGCGACCTTGGTGCGGTCCTCCAGACGGTTGAGCAGCACCGAAACCTGTGCCTCACCAACGGCAGAGATAATGGTCTGGCCAGTCTCCTCGTCGCGGTCGATGCTCATGGTCGGGTCTGCCTTGCAGGCCTTCTCGATAAACGTGTAGAGCTTCTCTTCGTCGCCGCGATTCTCGGCCTCGATGGCGATGCGGTACTGAGAGTTGGGGAACTTAAACGCCGCAGCCTCGACCTTACCGGTAATGGAAAGCGTATCGCCCGTCTCGGCCGCCAGCTTGGGCGCCACGATGATGTCGCCGGCATAGGCGTGACCGACCTCGGTCATGTCGCGACCGCACATCACATACAGGTGAGCCAGACGGTCGCCCTTGCGCGTGCGCGCGTTGATCAGCTCAAGACCCGGCTCAAGCGTACCCGTCAGCACCTTGATAAAGCTGATGCGACCCTGCTGCGGATCGGCCAGCGTCTTAAACACAAACGCCACCGGACGGTCATCGTCACTCGAGATCTTAAGCGAATCGCCGTCGATGAGCGGCATCTCGCCGTAGTCGGTCGGCGCCGGAAAGTACGTCGCGATGTCGTCCATCAGCGAGTTGACGCCCTGCTCCTTAATGCAATCGCCCGCAAAGACCGGCACAAAGATGCGCTCGGCGATCGCCTTCGACAGCAGGCCTTCAAGCTCCTCCTGCGTCAGCGTCTCCTCGCCTTCCAAGTACTTCATCATCAGCTCGTCGTCAGCCTCGGCCACCAGCTCGCACAGATGGTCATGGGCTTCCTCGGCCTGGGCACGATACTCCTCGGGAATCTCCGACTCAACGGCTTCGGTGCCGTTGCAATGGCGCGCTTTCATGCGCACCAGGTCGATGATGCCGTCAAAGTCCTCGCCCTCGCCCCAGGGAAGGGTCACGGCGCCCAGGCGCGTGCCAAAGCGCTCCTGCAGCAGGTCCATCGTGGTCGCAAAGCTGGCCTCGGAGCGCGACAGGCGGTTTACGAACACCGCACGCGCCAGGCGCAGGTCCTCGGCGGCATACCAGAGCTTAACCGTCGTAGGCTGCGGGCCGGCCTCGGCGTCGACCACAAACAGAGCCGTCTCGCAGACGCTCATCGCGGCAAAGGCGTCGCCGATAAAATCGGGGTAGCACGGGGCATCGAGCACATTGATGCGCGCGCCCTTCCAGTCGATCGGCGCAATGGTCGTCGAGATGGAAAATGCACGCTTAACCTCTTCGGGGTCATAGTCGAGCGTGGGCTTGGTGCCGTCGTGGCCGCCCAGGCGGGCGGTCTTGCCGGAAAGGTGGAGCATGGCTTCGGCGAGTGAAGTCTTGCCCACCCCGCCTTGGCCTACGAGCACCACGTTCCTTACGTTACCGGTCTTGGGAGCACCCATGATGACCTCCTTGCAGGGCCGCGCGCAATGCGCGACGCCAACGGGGAGAGTTCGCGGTCGGTGCCGTCCCGGGAGCAGCATGGTCGGCAGCCGAGCCGACTCACCCTCCAAATGTCCTATGCCACCACCCTACCCTCACGGGCGGCTGTCCATGCAGACCTTTCGGCACGCGTATGAATACAGGCGGCGAGAGGAAGAGACAAGCTTGTGAGGCGATTATTGAACCCCGTCGATGCAAACAAAAAGCCGCCACAGACCGTAAGACCTGCGGCGGCTTCGCCTCAATTAATAGTTGAGTAAATACCTGAGCCTAACCCTCGATACGGCTCAAGAACTCACGCGTGCGCTGCTCGCGCGGATGGCCGATAACCTGATCGGCAGGCCCCTCCTCGACAATGCGGCCGCCATCCATAAAGACCACGCGGTCGGCAACATCGCGCGCAAACTGCATTGCGTGGGTCACGATCACCATCGTCATGTTCTGCGCAGCGAGGTCCTTAATGACACGCAGCACCTCGGCCGTCAGCTCGGGGTCGAGCGCCGAGGTCGGCTCGTCAAAGAACAGGATCTCCGGGTCGAGCGCTAGGGCGCGGGCAATACTCACGCGCTGCTGCTGACCGCCCGAAAGCTCACACGGAACCTTGTTCTCGTTGCCCACAAGCCCCATCTGCGCGATCAGCTCGCACGCACGTGCCTCCACCTGCTCGCGCGGGCGCTTGAGCACACGGATCGGAGCGTCGGTGATGTTTTTCATCACGGTATAGTGCGGAAACAGATTGTAGTTCTGAAACACCAAGCCAAACCGCGAGCGCGCCTGCTTGGGCACATCGCCTTTCGCATATACCGTGCCCGAGCCCGCATCCGTCGCAACGGCAAGGTCGCCAAACGAGAGCGAGCCGCCGTCGAGCGTCTCGAGCAGTGTGGCGCAACGCAGCAGCGTGGACTTGCCGCCACCCGAAGGCCCGATAATCGCCACGACCTCGCCACGCTTCACCTCAAGCGAGATATCCTTGAGCACCTCATTGCCGCCAAACGCCTTGCGCGCGTTCGATATATTCATTACCGTTCCGGACACGGGAACCTCCATGTGTTTGAAAAGCACGACGGAACAGGCTAGTCGTGGTAGTAGTCAAGTCGCTTTTCGGCAGCGCCAAGCAGCATCTCGACGACGAAGTTAAAGACCCAGTAAATCAGCGCCGCAATTGCAAACGGCACCATGCTCACCTGCGAGGCGACCAGCGCCTTGGCCGTCGAGAACATCTCGCCCACGCCGATGGCGAACGCCAGCGACGTGTCCTTGACCAGTGTGATGATCTCGTTGCCCATCGCCGGCAAAATGCGCTTGGCGACCTGCGGCATCACGATATACAGAAACGTCTGCATGCGCGAGTAGCCCAGCACCTCGGCAGCCTCGTATTGACCGCGCGGAATGGACTGCAGGCCCGAGCGATAGATCTCGGCAAAGTAACCGGCGTAGTTGATGATGAACGCCACGACGCACGCCGTCCACTTGGAATCGGGCGTGAGCGAAATGCCAAACACATAGTACGGGGCAAAGTAGATGGCAAACATCTGCAGCATGAGCGGCGTACCGCGCATGACCGAGATATAGATGCGCGCAATCCAACGAAGCGGCGCGATTTTGCTCATGCGCATAAACGCCACGGGGATTCCCAGCGGAATCGACCCGAGTAGCGTCAGTACAAACAGCTGCAAGCTGACCAAGAAACCCTGGCCAAGCATCTGCATCATGACCTGAATAGACAACCTAAGCTCTCTTTCGCGACAACAGAACAGCGAACCCAATACTAAAGCGGGTTTTCCAGGTGCCCGAGTTTGCCGTGAAAGAGAAGCGCCGTGTACTAAATGTACGCAAGCGACGGTTTGAACGGCAAAATCGGGTGCCTGGGAAAGCCGCTATTTCAAAACCCAGTTGTCGAAGGACAGACCGTATTCTGCGCATTTATCGCACAGGTCCTTGACCGTGCCGTCCTCGTAGAGCGCCTTGAGCGACTCGCTCACGGCATCGGCTGACTTGGTGTCGCCCTTCTTAAAGCCAACGGCGTAGTGCTCGCTGGACAGCGGCTTGTCGAGCTGCGTATAGGCATCGGGCTTGGCGGCAAGCTGATACTGAGCGATCGAGAGGTCACAGGCAACGGCATCGACTGCACCACTCTCGAGCTGCATAAACGCCGTGTTGTACTCACCGATGGTATCGAGCGTGGCAAACGTCGCGGCCAGATCCTTCTGATCGCCCTCGAGCACATCCTGCGCAGCGGAATCAGTCTGGGTAATCACGGTCTTGCCGGCAAGATCGTCCCAGCTCTTGATACCCGCGTCCTTCTTGACCACGAGCACCTGCTCGTTGAGCATGTAAGGCTCGGAGAACGTGTAGTCGTCCTCACGGCCCTCCATGGTAAAGCCGTTCCAGATGCAGTTGATGGCGCCCGAGTTAAGCAGCGTATCCTTGGCGTCCCAGTCGATGGCCTCGTAATCGACATCCCAGCCCTGCTTATCGGCAACGGCCTTGGCGAGGTCGAGGTCAAAGCCGGTGTACTCGCCATCATCGCCCACAAAACCGTACGGAGGGTAGGACTTGTCAAAGCCCACGACGAGCTTCTGGGACTCCGCTGCGCCCTTCACGTCCTTGGCTGCGGCAGAACCGGCAGCGGAGCCCTTGCCGGCACCGCCACAGCCAACCAGGCCAAGGCCTAGAACCGTAGCGAGTGAGCCGGCTAGACCAACAAACTCACGACGAGACATATCGGTATTCATGGTATTCCCCCTTGATAGCACTTTAGTTAAGTAAAGTAAATCATGTAACGTTCAGAATCATACACTTTAGTGAGATGGAGTACAAGGGAGGGCTTGCCCGGCGTGGGCGGGGAGCGGCGCGTAATTAAGTTTCCTGCTCTACAGTCCTGCGCAAGACGGAAAGCACATTAAGTGCTTTCCTTTGCGTGCGGAACTCGCGATAAACTTAATTACGCGCCGCTCCCCGCCCACGCCGGGCAAACATCGTTGGACTTATCACTGACATGAAATGGGCGCTTGCATATCGTCCGCTAGCTTGGCACGGTACAATGCTTTCAGATTTCAATTTGTAAATAAGTGGAGTTAATTCATGGCAGAATCTCGTGCGGAGCGTAAGGCTCGTCGTGCTTTGATCGAGGCGGCTGAGGGGTCAGGGGAGAAAAAATCTTCTAAGAAATCCAAGGCGTCTCAGGATGCGAAGGGTAAGTCGACCAAGGGCAAAGCTAAGGCCAGACGTTCTGGCTCTCGTCGGGAAGAGAATAAGGCGCCTCAAAGTCGCTCCAAGCGCCCGCATATCGATTCGGTTCCGTCTGCGCGCAAGGCTGTGGATCCCAAGTCCCCCTGCTCCATCATGAAAGCTTGTGGTGGGTGTACGGCGCTCAATCGTCCTTATAAGAAGCAGTTGGCGGCCAAGCAGGCTGCTATGGAGGAGCTGTTTGCTGAGCTCTGTGAGCGCGAGGGTATTGCCGTTGATCCCATTCGCGGTATGGGTGTTACCCTGGGCGACCCGGGCAAGTATTCTGCGCCGCGTGGTTTTCGTCATAAGGCCGCCACTCCGTTTGCTCCCGGTAAGGAGGGCACTGTCCGTTGCGGTTTCTTTGAGCGCGGCACGCACAAGATCGTTGCCGTACCCGAGTGTCCTGTCGAGGCGCCGGGCGCTCGTCAAATTCTCAACGGCATCGCTCGCGAGGCCGAACGTCTGCATATTCCTGCCTTTAACGAAGACAAGCATCTAGGGCTGCTCCGCTATGCCGTCGTTCGCTGCGGCTGGCGCACCGACCAGATTATGGTCACCCTCGTGACCGCTCAGCACGACCTGCCGCATGCGCAGGAGTTCTTTGAGGCTGTCGCCGCACTCGATCCGCATATCGCCACCGTCGCCCAAAATATCAATGGCCGTCCCGGTAACGCCATCTTGGGTGAGGAGACTCGTATCGTCTATGGCGCCGAGTGCATGCGCGACCAGCTGCTCGGTTGCGAATTCGATATCTCCCCCACCGCGTTCTATCAGACCAATCCGCAGCAGACCGAGCTGCTCTATCAGCTCGCGATTGACGGCATGGACCTGCAGCAGGGTGACATTCTTATGGACGCTTACTGCGGCAGCGGCACCATCGGTCTTTGCGCAGCTAAAGAAGCCCAGGACAGAAGTGTCGGCATTATGCTGCTCGGCGTGGAGCGCAACCCGGCGGGCATTGCCGACGCACGTCGCAATGCCGAGCTCAACGGCCTCACCCGCAGCGCTTGGTTTATGGCCGACGACGCCACCGATTACATCCTGGACGCTGCCGATAACAACGAGCGCGTTGACGTTCTCTCCATCGACCCGCCGCGCGCCGGCTCCACCCCCGAGTTCCTCGAAGCCGCCTGCGCACTCAAGCCGCGCCGCATCACCTATATCAGCTGCAACCCCGTGACCCAAGAGCGTGACCTGCACCAGCTCCTCGACGGAGGCTATCGCCTGCTCAAGATCACGCCGGTCGACATGTTCCCCCATACCGACCACACCGAAACCGTAGCGATCCTCGAGCGCCGCTAACCAACACCGGTAGATTTTTGGGACAAGAAGGGGGCGGCCCGTCTGGACCGCCCCCTTTCGTTGGATATATGAGCCCGTTACATGCTCTTGTGCAGGTCACACACGCCGGCTGCCGCCATCTCGCGCAGCAGCGTCTCGCGATCGCGCGTCACGATCAGGTCCAGCGGGAAGTGAATCTCATCGAGCATATTGCGCGCCTGATCGAGCTTGCCAATTGCCATACCAATGTGCGCGTCGGTCGAGACGCCAATCCCCACGCCCAGTTCGGCGCAGCGCTCGGCAATCTTGCGGCAAGCGCCCCAATGCTCGGCATCGGTACCATGCTCAAGACTATGGTTGTTAATCTCGATAATCTTGTGTTTAGCCTTTGCCGCCAACAACACCTCATCGATATCAAAGGAAACACCCGAGCGACCCGTGTGGCCCAGCATAAACACTTTGGGGTGCTCCAGAGCATTGATATACATCTCGGTCGTCTGGGCGAGCGTCGCGCCTTCAGCGAGCTGCGGATTATGCACACTCGCAACCAAATAATCCAAATTGCGCGTAACCAAATCGAACAGCGAATGCTCACGACTATACGAATCGCCGGCAATATCGAGCGAAACGGGAATGTCCTCGCCAAATAGGCTTCCGTCCAGCGAAACGATATCAGCCTCGGCACCACGCAGCACCAGCACGCCGCTCCAAATGCGCGGCCAGATATCCTGGTTGATAAAGAACTGGTAACTGCGCAGGTCATTGGGGCAGGCTGTAACCATAGAGCTCAGATGGTCGGCAGATCCGAGCACCTGCAGACCACGCTCTGCCGCCCAGTACACATTCTCCTCAATGGTCGAATATGCATGCGCAGAGAACATCGTATGAGTATGAATATCACAAGAAAGAAGGTAGGGCATCGGGTCTCCTTATCCAGTGTGGCCGTCGCGTATATTCATTGTACGCATAGCTTTCGGCAGTCGTAAAACCGCTTCATCCCAATCACACAACGGCATAGACAACGGGGTCTGGCTTAAAACCAAACCCCGTTTCACGTAAAACATTGTAAGCAGAGCGCTTTACTTTCGACGATATTCGTCGGCCAGCTGCTTCCAGGCAGGCAGCGAGTTGACGATTGTCTCATAGCTCACGCAGTAGCCCAGGCGGAACCAGCCCGGCATGCCAAAGCTATCCGAAGGCACCGCGAGCAGCTCGTACTTCTTCGCGCGCTCGCAAAATGCATTTGCATCGGGCTCGAGCGCCTTCACCCACAGGTAGAAAGCACCGTCCGGCTCAACATAGGTGTAGCCGTACTCCGCCAATGCATCGGTGAGCGCCGTGCGGTTGCGTGCATAGGCCTCAACGTCACTCGGCTCATCGATGCAATCGATAATCACGCGCTGGAAGAGCGCCGGTGCGCACACAAAGCCCAGCGTACGGGCGGCACCCGCAACAGCCGGCATCAGACGCACCGCCTGCGGGTTGGTGTTGGGAACCAAAATCCAGCCCACGCGCTCGCCCGGCAGCGACAGCGACTTGGAGTACGAATAGCACACGATGGTGTGCTCGTAGATCGAAGGCACCCAAGGCACCTCGGCGCCATAGACAATCTCGCGATACGGCTCATCCGAGATAAGCATGATCGGGTTCTCGGGATCGCGCTTGGCGTTGACCTCGCGCAGAACATTGGCCAGTCGCGTCAGCGTGTCGCGCGTATACACGGCACCGGTCGGGTTGTTTGGCGAGTCGATAATGACGGCCGCCGTTTTATCGGTAATCGCCTTGAGCACATTACCCACGCTCAGCTGGAACGTGTCTTCATTGGCGGGCACCTCGACACACGTACAGCCGGCCTTCTCAATCCACACGCGATACTCCGGGAAGTACGGGGCGATAACAATAACCTCGTCCCCCGGATTCGTAACAGCATTGAGCGTACAGGTGAGCGAAGCCGCCGCGCCCACGGTCATAAAGACATCCTTGCCCTCATAGCTCGTGCCGAAACGGCGATTGAGCGACTCAGCCACGGCGGTACGGCACTGCGGCAAACCCGGTGCAGGCGTGTATCCATGCAGCTGGTCGCTCGGCAGCTCCAAGGCCTTCTTAATGGACTCAGCCACGGCGGCAGGCGCCGGAACACTCGGGTTTCCCAGCGAAAAATCGAATACGTTCTCTGCACCGATCTGTGCCTTGCGCTCAAGGCCATAGCTAAAAATCTCACGGATGATGGAACTTTCCGCACCGCGAGCAAACATAGTTTCGTTGATCATCTGTTCCCCTTTCGCATAGGCGCTATTGTACGCTTTAGCCAACTAGAGCGCCACAATGTTGATTGGGGACAGACTTAAATGCGTGAAAACGCTCATTTGAACTGCATCCCATTTCTTGGACTTTGAAATTAAGGTTCGAGAAA
>NZ_QRQX01000027.1:0-23122 GCF_003475665.1 Collinsella sp. AF29-7AC | reverse complement strand
CCCCCCCCCCCAAAGCAAAAAAGGGGACGGGGCGCAAACCCCATCCCCTCTCAATCAACCCGTAAGGTCTACTTACTTGTGATTAGTAGGAAAGCTTCCACATGTAGCGACGCATGGTCAGCGGGTGCTGACGGGCCTCGGCGATCTGGTTGCCGTACTCGCGCATAACGGCGAGGTGCAGCAGCGGGTTGAAGTAGGTGATGACGCTCGCGGGCACGGCGTCAGCCAGGCCGTAGTCCTTGGAGTCGATCAGAGCGACCTTGGCGCCCATGCGCTCAAGGAAGGTGAGGGCGCGGGCGTCCATCGGACGGGTAGCACCATCGGACATGAAGAAGACGTAGGGCTTACCCTCGGTGGAAACCTCGAACGGGCCGTGGAAGTACTCGCCGGTGTTGTAGGCGGCGGCGTCGATCCACTGCATCTCGGTGAACAGGAAGGCGGCGTGAGAGTAAGCCATCTTCTCGGAGGCACCGGAGGCCATGAAGTAGATCATCTTGTCGTCCTTGAAGTCCTCGGCGAACTTCTTGGCGAGCTTCTTGCAGTGCTGAGCGGCGTTCTCGCAGAGATCGAAGACGTTGGTGAGGCCGGTGATCATGTCCTCGTAGTGGTCATAGCCCTCGGTCTGCTGAAGGATCTCGAGAGCAAGAGCGATGGCGTAGCCGGGCTTCTCGCACTTGGCAGCGTAGTTGGCGTGGAAGCCGTGAACGATGACGTGGTCGGCGTCGACGGTCAGAGCGGAGCCAGCCTTGTTGGTGAGGGAGACGACCGGGCAGTTGTGCTTCTTGGCGGTCTTGTTGGCCTCGACGGTCTCGGGCGTGGAGCCACCGAGGGAGCAGGTGATCACGAAGGTGTGCTCGTTGACCCAGGAAGGCGTGTCGTAGTTGAACTCGTTAGCGGTGAAGATCTGAACGTTCAGCTTGTCCGTGTTGTTGGCCAGGAAGTACTTGGCGGGGTAAAGGTCGGACATGGAAGCACCGCAGCCGACGAAAGCGACGCTGTGAATCTCGTGGTTGGACAGGACGTCAGCGACGATCTGCTTAGGGAGGTTAAGGTCGATCTCGTACATCTGACACATTCCTTTCGATTTGTTGCGGCGCCACATTGCCGGACGCTCGCAGGGTTACCGTGGTTAGGACCGAGTCGCCGGCCCGTTGAGGATGTGACAAAGGAACTGTCCCTTTGTCACATGTTAGGGATGGAAGCCTGCCTGGGGTATGGGATGCCAGGCAGGCCCCCGGGGGAAGCATTGGGTCGCGACTAGGCCAGGATGCCGGCCGCGGAGAGGGCGATGCCGCCCACAATGGCGATCACGAGAAGCCAACCGGTGTTGACGTTCTTCTTGATGAGCCAGTACATAAGGCCGGTGAGGCCGAGGGAGATCATCTGGGGCATCATGCCGTCCAGGATGTCCTGGATAACGACGGTACCCTCAGCGAACTGCAGCGGGGTGGTGGCGCCGATCAGTGTAGCGATCATGCCGCCCACGGACATAAGACCCACGATGCCGCAGACATACATGAGCTTCTCCATGAGGTCGCCACCCTGGAGCTTGCTCAGGTACTCGTGGCCGCCCTGGTAGCCGATCTTGGCAGCGAACCACGTGATCAGCACGGAGGGCACGATGGAGATGAGCATGGCCAGGATCGGACCCATGATGGAGCCCTGCTGAGCCAGCTGAACGCCCAGGCCAAAGGCGATAACGCGGATGGTGCCCTGGAAGAAGGAGTCACCGATGCCGGAAAGCGGGCCCATGAGGGAGGTCTTGACCGCGTTAATCGAATCGGGATCGAAGTTCTCGGGATCCTTGGCGTACTCCTCCTCCATGGAGGCGGCGAGGCCCAGGATGAAAGCGCTCGTCTGCGGGGTGCAGTTGTAGAACGCCATGTGACGGTGGTAAGCCTCTTTCTTAGCAGCGAGCTGCTTGGGGTCGGACTCGTCCGGATAGAGGCGATCGAGCGTGGGGACCATGCCGTAGAGGAAGCCCATGTTCATCTGACGCTCGTAGTTCCAAGAGGCCTGGATGGCCCAGGAGCGCCAGAAGAACTGGCTGACCTTCTTGTTCAGGGACACGTCCTTGGTTGCGGTTGCCATAGTGTGTTCCTCCTTAGTCTTCGTCGTCTTCGAGCGGATCGTAGTCGGAATCGACACCGGCGGCTGCATGGGAGCCATTGAACTTGAAGCCCATGAAGACGATAGCCAGGCACACACCGATCAGAGCGACCGCGATGACGGACAGGTTGAGGTAGGCGGCGAGCAGGAAGCCGATGAACAGGAACGGGGTCATACCCTTCTTGATCATCATGGTGAGCAGCAGGGCCAGACCGTAGGCGGTCATGATCTTGGTCGAGACGTTCAGACCAACGGACAGCCACTCGGGAACCATGTTGACGATGGCTTGGACCAGGTCGGTACCGACAAAGACGGCCAGGAAGATCGGCAGGAAGTACATGATGGCGTACAGACCGGAGCCGGCGCAGATGTGCATACGGTAGGCGGTCTTGAACTTGCCGTTATCAATCGCGCTATCGGCCACATGGGTGAGGGCGGCGATGATGGAACGGAACACGATGCCGAGGAGCTGACCCAGGACGGCGACCGGGATGGCGATCGTCATGGCGGTCTCGGCGGAAGCATCGGTCAGGCACGCGAAGGCAGCGGCCACGATGCCGCCCAGGACCATATCGGGCGGAACGGCGGCGCCGACCTGCACCAGGCCCATGGACACGAGCTCGACGGCGGCACCGACGGCAAGGCCGGTGGGCACATCGCCCAGCAGCAGACCGACGAGCGTAGCGCCAACGAGGGGCTGCTCGAAGTTAAGACGACCGAGCAGGCGGGAGTCCCACATGCAGAACACGCCGACGAGGCCGACGAGCACCGCACTGATGAACGTATTCATACCCTTCTCCTTTCAGTCAGGCAAAAGCCTGGTTGATTACAGCTTGGCGTCGATGTCGACGCTCTGATACGTAGGGGTCTGCTGGACATAGAGCTTGATGCCCATGTCGAGCAGCTGGTTGACGTCGGCCTTCTGGGTGGCGTCGAGGAAGACGGAGCTGTCCTTGCCGCCGACCTGATCGGCACCGTCGTGGTTGGCGGTGGCGCCCAGGTTGATGGCGTCGAGCTTGTAGCCCTGGCAGAACTGCAGCATCTCGGCAGTGTTGCCAAAGACGAACATGACGCGCTCGCCGAGGGTGTTGAGCTTGTCCATCTTGGCGAGGGCACGCTCGACGGTGAAGACGTTCAGGCGCACGCCCTGGGGCTTGGCCAGCTTAAGAGCGCCCTTCTTGATGTCATCGTTGGCGGCAGCGTTGTCGACGACGATGATGCGCTCGGCCTGAACCTTGGTGGTCCAGGTAAAGACGACCTGACCGTGCAGCAGACGGTAGTCAAGACGTGCGAGGACGATCTTGGCGGGACCGGAGCTGTGACGGGGCGCCTTAGCCTTCTTGGCGGGAGCCGCGGCAGCCTCGACCGGTGCGTTGGGATTGGTCAGACCGGTGCGGGCCTCGTTGATGAGGGCCGCGAGCTCGGCACCCTTGACGGGGGCGGGGCTCATAGCGAGCGTCAGTGCCAGCGGAATGTTGAAACCGCTGATCACCGTGAATGCCGCACCGTTGCGGGAAAGCTCGACCATGCTGTTGTTGACCGAGCTGCCGAGCATATCGGTCAGCACATAGACAGTGTCGTCCGCGTTGAACGTGGCGATCATGGCGTCCACCTTGTTGGTGATGGGCTCCTTGTCGTCACGAGCAAGCGACACGACGTGGACGTTCGACACGTCGCCGAGAACCATCTCGAGCGTGTCTTTGGCGCCTGCGGCCAGGCCGCCATGAGATGCGAGAATGATCTGATTCATCTTGCCTCCTCCTTTTCGTTATGGTCATTATAACGTCTTATACGTTGCGGATATTGCTAATTAGTATAAAGACCGTTCGCGGGTGAAAATCGACCGTTGACGGGTTTAACGCAATCGAAACGATGGTCTTGGGTAGGTCGGCGCTGGCTAGGCACCGCCCGGCCAAACGCCGGGCGCTACCTGCTCAAACACTCCGCCAATCCCCTATCGCACGAAGTACCAGGGGCTTTCCTGCACGGTGGGCTCCAGCGTAATGCCCGTGCGCTCGCGGAACAGATCCATGTCCTGCGATTTCTCCGTCCACCACGCGTTGGGCTTAAAGGTCATGCTCTCAATGACATGACCGACAAACACACTGTTGCGCAGCTTGGAGAAGTCGGTGTTCATAATCAGGATGGACGCGAGCACCAGCACGATGCCCAGGACTTTGATCGCGCCGGCGGGCTCGGCATAGACACCAATGCCCACCAGTACGGTGACGACCGTCTCGAATGACATTACGACGGGAACTTTCGACGTCTCGAGCCCCATGGATAGACCCTGCATATATAAGATATAAGCCACGGCCGTGGGGATGAGTCCAAAGCCAAGGAACAGCAGCAGCAGCTGTGGCGACATTGCCGCGGCGACATCCGGCCACGGAGCCGCGATAGCCGCCATAACCACACCGCCAAAAACAAAGCCCCAAAACGTGACAGCCAGCGGGTGGACCGTCTTGGTTGCTATTCGGCTAAACACCGCGAGCGACGCACCGCAAAGGCCTGCAATCACGCCCGACGTGACGCCCCAAACCGAAAAATGAAAACCGGAAAGGTCGCCATTGGTCACCGCAAGCACGCAGCCAACGATGTTAAAGACAATGGCGATGAGTTTGTTGAGGGTCACGTCCTCGCGATAAAGGACGCGGCCGAGCGCGACGCCAAACACCGGCGACGTGTAGAGCAGCACCGATGCCGTGGACATGCCCACCTCGCGCATGCACTCGTAATAGCAGGTGTTGGCGGCAGCCAAACCGACGATACCGACAAGCGCGCAGGAAACAAGCTCTTTAGGGCTTGCCTTGAACAGGGTCAGCGGACCCTGAACCACGGTAGACCCCTCACCCGGACGGCAGCCCATAAACATCAGGACCGGCGCCAAGATAAGCGCTCCGACCAACAAGCGAAAGGCAGCCATGCTCTGGGACGAAACGCCCATGGCCGAGATGCCGTTTACAAAAATTCCGATGCTGCCCCACATAAGCGCGGCGATCAGCACCAGCACATAGCCCAGATTGCTCCTCTTCAACGCAGCCTCCTCAGTATTATTTCCAATATGTTTCATGCTACGTTATAGTCGTTATATACATTTTTCAAGGCACAAATCGGCGAACGGGAAATCTCTCGACACAAGGAGTGTCCCCAAGTGCCGCTCTAGCAGTTGCGGTGAAATAGTTCTCAAACAGAGGCTTCACACTCCCAAACAGGAACTATTCCACCGCAACTCATGAGGGGTATTGGGCTGTTAGGCCGCTCTATCCCTTAGTAATCCAGCTTCCACATGTAACGGCGCGTCATGTAGTCCTTGTGGGTGACGGCGGAGAGCGCACGCATGTAGACGTTGTTGAGGATCGGGGCAAAGATCAGGTGGTTGAAGTACTCGCTCACGCTGTCCTTGATGTCGTTGAGGCCGAGCTCCTTGGCGTCGAGCTGGTAGACGCGCTCACCACCGTACTGGTTGACAAAGCGAATGCCGCGCTCGTCGTTGCAGCGGCTGCGGCCGACGCTGATGAGCTGGAACAGCGAAGTGCGCTTGTCCAGGATCTCGAAGGGGCCGTGGAAGAAGTCGCAGGTGTTGATGGTGCAGGAGTCGATCTGCAGCATCTCCTGCACGTTGCAGATGCTAAAGACGTAGGCGGCACCAAAGAGCGGGCCCTGAGCCATAACGTTGATGCAGGGCTTGTCGGCGTTCTGCTCGGCCCACTTGGCTGCGAGCGGACGGGTGTACTCGACGGCCTTGCGATAGATGGGATCGACCAGGTCGAAGGCGGCCATAGCGGTCTCGTACTCGGCATAGCCCTCGGTCTGCTGCGTGAGCTCCATGGCGATCATGGTCACGACGGCGGAGTTGGTGCGGCCCATGCAGGACTCGTCGACGGCCAGGCTGTCGTACTGAATCTTGTAGTCGCAGACCTCGGTGAGGGCGGACTCGTCAACATAGATGGCGATGGTGCTGGCGCCGTGGTTCTTGGCGACCTGGGCGGCGACGATGGTCTCCTTGGTGCCGCGCATGGACACGACGACGGCCAGGGTGTTCTCGTTGACGTAGGCAGGCGTGGCGTGCACGAACTCGTTGCTGGTGTAGCTGGAGCTCACGACCTGCGTGGCCTCGTGCTCCATAAAGTACTGGGCAGGATAGTTGCCGCCGTTGGATCCACCGGCGCCAATCCACACGACGCGCTTGATGCCGCCCTTGTCTGCCTTGTCAGCCAAAACCTGGGAGACGACGTCCTTAACCTGTTCCTGAGTAGTCATCGTGCATCAGCCTTTCTTCTCGTTTGATGCTCTCGATGGCATACAAGTTACATACATGTTTTGGTTATGTCGACTAGTTGTATGCTATATTTGTCTTAGAAATTTTGCTGGTAAAGTTTTCGGCAAGCCATTACCAGCGGTTTTGTTGTCATGTTGGATACATGCTTGGTTCTGTAAGCATACAAGTTAGATACAGGTTGTTCGCATGAGCACTTCGTCGAAAAAGAACTTGACCCAATACGAGCGTCTGGCGGCAACGCTTCGCGACCGCATTGCCGCCGGCACCTACGCCCGCGGAGATAAACTGCCGTCCGAGATGGAACTCATGGACGAATCGGGCCTGTCGCGCAGCACCGTGCGCCATGCCCTTAAGGTGCTTGTTGACGAGGGCCTGATTCGAACCGAGCGCGGGCGCGGCGCCTTTGTGGCCGACACACCGGCGCTCCACGAGAACAACCTGGTGTTTTCGAGCTATACCAAGCAGGTCGAAGGCCAGGGTATGAAGCCCACCACGCGCACGGTGGACTCGGGCTTTGCCAAAGCAATGGGCAGCGTGGCCAAGTTCTTTGACGCCAGCGTGGGCAGCAAGCTTGTCAAACTTGTCCGCCTGCGTTACCTGGACGATGCGCCACTGTGCCTGGAGACCACCTATTTGCCGCCAAGCTTTGGGTCGCTCATCGATCGCGATATCAACGGTTCGCTCTACGCCACGCTGCGCCAGGAGTTCCATCGCGCGCCGGCGCAGGGGCATAAGACCTTTGAGGTGTGCTATGCGTCGCAAAACGAGGCATTTTTGCTCAACGTCGAGCGCGGGCAGGCGCTGATCCTGATCACCGACTACGTCTACGACACCGACGGCCGTCCGCTCCATGTCTCCAAGCGCATCCAACGCACCGACCGCGCCAAATACACCGAGCCCATCGGCTAGCGCGCCAAACCAGGCAAAATGCACATAATATACGTTTTACCTGCGGTTTTTATAAAATCTCAAACCAGCATGGCGCAAATGCCAGCATCGCCTGGCAACGCACGCCGTCCAAGCTCAACTGTTCCTGCCCAGAATATCCAGCACCGTAAACCTAAGTGAGTAGACTTTTCGCGATCTGCCGAGCACACCCAAAACAGCCATCTCTGTGACCTGCGATTTTAGTAAGGCAGATACGCTTTGTGCTCGCCCTGCGCCAAAAAGTCTACTCACTTAGCTCGCAAGGCGTCCCGAGGGGACGATTCAGGTCAAAATAGCATACGAACGACGTGCTTCTTGCGGCGATTTGATGCCACAAGACAGCCAAAAACCTGCCAAAAAGGGACAGGTTTAGTTTGGTCGGTTTTATCTGGGGTTTTGCCGCATCCGCAGGTCAATCGCCTTGGTCATACACACCCAAAACAAAAGCCGCCGCGAAGGTATCCGCATCCTTCGCGGCGGCTTGCAACGTTTGCCCAGATAAAACCTGCCAAAATAAACCTGTCCCTAAATGGTAGGTTTGGGGAGGTCGGGGAACCAGGTTGGCTTAGGTTGGTTAGGGACGCGCTCGGCTAGGACCAACTCCATCCAACACATGTCGTACCAGCGGCCGAACTTTTGGGCGCAGCGGTCAAAGACGCCCACCAGGCGGTAGCCCATATGGGCATGGAAATCCTGACTGTTGTGCGTCAGATACTCGTCGTCCTTGTCGTGCGGCACGGCAATGAGCGCGCACATGTTGGTGATGCCCATCGCGATCAGGCATTGCTTGAGCGCGTCATGCAGCTTGCGGCCCAGCCCGCCGTGGCGCGCGTCGCGCGCCAGATAGATCGATGTCTCGACCGACCAGTCGTATGCCTCGCGGCTGTTAAGCGCGCTCACATAGGCATAGCCCACTGGGTGCCCGTCCAGCTCCATAACCAAATACGGGTAGCGCTTGAGCGTACGCTCGATGCGCCCGGCGAACTCCTCAACGCTCGGCACCTCGTATTCGCAGGTTATCGCCGTCTCGCGTACATACGGCTCATAGATGGCAAGCAGCGCCGGCGCATCATCGGGCGTCGCCAGGCGAATCGTCGGCTCGGACATCTCGGGCATACAGCCCCTCCCCCACAAAAGCAAAGGCCGCCCTGCGCCAAACCCAGGCGTAGGGCGGCCCCTCGTCATTACATCAAGCTACAGGACAGCCGCCAGCGCGTCGATGTCCTCCTGCGTCGTGGCCCAGCTGGTGCAAAAGCGCACCACGGTGTGGGTCTCGTCGTACTTTTCCCAATACTCGATCGCGGCATGCTCGCGAATGCGCGCCATGTCCTCGTTGGGCAGAATCACAAACTGCTGGTTTGTGGGCGTCTCCAAGAAGAACTGGTAGCCGCGCTCGTGCAGCACGCGACGAAGCGCCTGCGCGGTTTCGATCGCCTGGCGACCAATCTCAAAATACAGGCCATCGGTAAAGAGCGCCTCAAACTGCACGCCCGTCAGGCGGCCCTTGGCCAGCAACGCACCGTGCTGCTTAATGCGCGGAATGGGATGCGCCGGAGCGTGCATGCCGCAAAACACCACGGCCTCGCCGCACAGAGCGCCGCACTTGGTGCCGCCGATGTAGAACACGTCGCACAGCTGTGCCAGCTCGGGCAGAGTGAGGTCGCACTCGTCGGCTGCCAGCGCATAGGCCAGGCGGGCGCCATCCACAAACAGCGGAATCTCACGCTTCTGGCACACCGCATGAATTGCCGCGAGCTCGGCCTTGGAGTACAGCGTGCCGTACTCGGTCGATAGGCTCACGTACACGGCGCCCGGGAACACCGTGTGCTCGTAGCTCTCGTTTTCGTAGAACACCTGGATATAGTTCTCGAGGTCCTCGGCGTGCATCTTGCCCTCGTAGCCGGGGATGGTGAGCACCTTGTGGCCGCCAAACTCGATGGCGCCCGCCTCGTGGCAGGCGACGTGACCAGTCTCAGCAGCAACGACGCCCTCGTAGGGCGCAAGCAGCATGTCGATCACCGTCGCGTTGGCCTGCGTGCCGCCCACCAGAAAAAACACGTCGGCATCGGGGGCCTGACAGGCCTCGCGAATAAGGTGCTTGGCACGCTCGGTGTGCGCATCGGTGCCGTAGCCGGGCTGCGGCTCCATATTGGTGTCGACGAGCGCCTGCAGCACCGCCGGATGGGCGCCGTGGGAATAGTCGTTGTTAAACGCGAGCATGGCAATCCTCTCTTACCGGGTATCGGCCAGATGATTCAAACGGGGCTATTGTACGCCGTTGGGATAGGCAATGCGCGCGGCAAGACACTCAAGTGCCAGCACCAGGGCAAAGCCGCAGCTCACGTCACTCAAAAAGTGCGCTCCGATCACGATGCGGCCAAAAGCGACGAGCGCCGCAACCACAGCGGCAGCCCAAAAGACCACGCGGCGGCGCGACGGCCTTTCCTTAAAGGCCGCCGCGGGAAGCCCGGCGAGCATAAGGCCGATCGCCGCGTGCGCGGTGTGCCCGCTCGCGAACGACTTAAAGCCGTCCTTGATCACGCCGGCGGCAATATAGCTCCACTTATCGGGATTGCCGATCACCCACCACGGCTGAAAATTGAGCCCCGGCGTGACCTCGATCACGCGCATGCGTGGGCGCGACCACAACGGCTTAACAATGACGTTGAGGATGATGGCCTGAGCGACCCACACGGCCAGCACCATCAACGCCCAGCGCGTGAGCTCGTCGGGATCGGTGTCGCGTGTGAGGCGGTAGGCGATAAGGTTGGCAGCGATGACCAGCACAAACGTCAGCACCAGCTGAAACGCGATGAGTTTGCCGCCGACACGCTGCGATCCGACAATCTCGTAGCCGAGCAGGCCCACGTTGATGAGAATGCCCAGCGCGGCGAGCCACTTGCTTGCCTTGGAATCGGGGCGCACCGCTCGCACGAGCATAACGCCCGCGATGCTCGCCGTCAGCTCAAACGGTAGCTCGCCGGCCGCCTCGACAAAGCGACCGTACATGCTGCCGATGTTGAACAGCGCGCTCGAAATCTGATAATCGAAGAAACTGCCCACGCCCAGACAAAGACACAGGACAACCGCGATAATGGCGACATCTTTCTTATAGATGTATCCGAACATGCTTTCCTTTCGATGGGGCTGGAATCAACCTGCGAGGTGGCGGGGCGAAGGACAACTGGTAGCTCTGCCCCGCTACGCCCCCTACTTGTTAGTCATCGTCGCTCGCGCCTAATTGCTGCAGCAGCATGAGTGCGGCCGCCACGGGGCCGGCGCCGTCGTTGGCGTCGAGGCCGCGACCCAGGCCGCTGCCCGCACCGGCGCCCGCCTTGTAAGGCACCGACAGCTTGCGGCTCTCGGGGAAGTTCACCGCGCCATAGCGAGTCTTAAGCTCATAGGCCACCTTCTTGGGCACGTCGACGCCCAAAAACGTGATGCGGCCGCCGCTGAGCGTGACGCTCTCGAGCCCCAGGCGCTCGCCGCGAATGCGGATTCGTGCGCGATTGAACAGGTTGAGTCCCGCCAACGGCAGCTCGCCATGTGCGGCCTCGGTCTCTTCCTGCACCTCATCGATGCTCTCCAGGTCCTCGGCCGCCGCGAGCTTACGGTACACGAGCACGCGCTGATCCACCGCCGGTAGGTACTCCTCGGACAAGAAGTAATCGGCCGGCAGGTTAATGCCCACGCTCGCCGCCTCCACGCCGGCATCGTCATCGCCGCGCGCCTCGGCCACTGCCTGGCCCAGCATCTGCGTAAACAGGTCAAAGCCCACGCTCGACAGGTTGCCGTGCTGCTCGGCACCCATGAGCGAACCGGCGCCGCGAATCTCTAGGTCGCGCATGGCGATGCGCATGCCGCTGCCCAGGTCCTGGAACTCGGAAAGTGCGGTCAGGCGCGCCGTTGCCTCCTCGGTGAGCGGCAGCTCGCCCGGGAACATAAAGTACGCGTAGGCCTGCGTGGCAGAGCGGCCCACACGGCCCTTGAGCTGGTAGAGCTGCGCAAGGCCCAGGCGCTGCGAGTCCTCGATGATGAGCGTGTTGGCGCACGCGTTGTCGATGCCGCTCTCCACGATGGTCGTGGCAATGAGCACGTCGATCTTTTTGGTCGCAAACTCGATCATCACGTCCTCGACCTCGCGCGGGCTCATCTTGCCGTGCGCCACGCCCACGCGTGCCTCGGGCGCGGCCTCGTGCACGCGCGCCACGGCGTCGTCGATGGTCTTGACGCGGTTGGATACGTAGTACACCTGGCCGCCGCGACCCACCTCCAGGCGAATCGCCGCGCTCACCACGTCGGGGTCGTACTCCCCCACGTGCACGATCACGGGACGGCGCCCGGTCGGCGGCGTGGTGATAAGGCTCATGTCGCGCACGCCGCTCGTCGCCATCTGCATGGTTCGCGGAATAGGCGTTGCCGAAAGCGTGAGCACGTCGATCTGCTCGCGCAGGTTCTTGAGCTGCTCCTTGTGCTGCACGCCAAAGCGCTGCTCCTCGTCGATGATCACCAGGCCCAGGTTCTTGGGGTTCACATCGGCCGAGAGCAAGCGATGCGTGCCAATGAGCACGTCGATCGTGCCCTCGGCAAACGCCTTGAGCGCGCGCTTTTGCTGCGCCGGCGTGCGGAAGCGGCTGAGCACCTCGACCTCCAGGCCGAACGGGGCAAAGCGCTCAAAGAATGTCTCGTAGTGCTGCTGGGCCAGAATGGTCGTGGGGCAGAGCACCATAACCTGACGGCCGGAGTCCACACACTTAAACGCCGCACGCAGGGCGACCTCGGTCTTGCCGAAACCCACGTCGCCGCACAGCAGGCGGTCCATGGGCTTGGGCGCCTCCATGTCGGCCTTGATGTCGGCGATAGCCTCCAGCTGGTCGCGCGTCTCGTCGTAGGGGAAGCTCTCCTCCATCTCGATCTGTTCGGGCGTGTCGGGCGGGCAGGCGATACCGGTAATCGACGAGCGGCGCGTATACAGGTCGACCAGGTCAAACGCCAGCTTTTTGGCGTTCTTGCGTGCCTTGTTGGTGGCACGCGTCCAGTCGGCGGTATTGAGCCTGGTCAGGCGCGGCTTGTCGCCGTCGGGGCCAACATAGCGTGTGATGCGGTCGACCTGCTCGAGCGGCACGTAGAGCTTGTCGCCATCGGCGTATTCCAGCAAAAAGTAGTCGCGCTCCTTGCCGCCCACTTCCTGGCGCGCAATCTCGCTGAAGAGCGCGATGCCGTGAGTGGCGTGCACCACATAGTCGCCCGGCTTAAACGGGAACGTGATCTGCGTAATGTCCACCTTGCGGCGGCTGCGCGCGCGGTTGGCGTCCATGCGGGCGTTGAGGTCGGCGATCGAGAACACGGCCAGGTTGGCATCGGGCACCACCACGCCCTGCGGCAAGGCGGCGTCCACAAAGGTCACGCGCCCGCGCGAGATGGTGGGCACGGCGGCGCCGGCGGCAGCCTGCGCGGCGCCCGCCTCGAGCGAGCGGGCGTTGAGTGCGTCGGCGCGGCGCTCGCGGATTGCAGCATGGGCATCCTGGCGGGCAGCACGGTCCGCAGAATCTGCCGCTGCCACGCGTACGTGCTCGCCAATGACGCCGGCATTTTCGGGCGCCGCGGTCAGCGACTCCTCAAAGGTAATGCCCTCATCGCCAAAGGTGAGCTCCATCGACTCGCGCGCACCGCGGTCGGGGATGGCAAACACGCAGGCGTAGCGCTTGCCCACGACTTCCTGGATGCGCGTCATAAAACGGTTGTCCGAGCCTGCGATAGCAGGCTGCTCAATCTTGAGCTCTGCCGTCACCGCGCCGCCGGCACGGATGAGGCTTACGTAGTTCAAGCGCTGCTGGGCACCAAAATCGAGCTGTTGGGCGCGCACGTACAGACCGTCCAGGCGGTCAATCCCCGCCTCACCGGCACGCGCCTCGATATCCTCGTAAGCGCGCAGGCAATCGTCGAACAGCGAGCGCGGCTCGGACAGAACCACGAGCGCCTTGCCGCCCACGTGCGCCAGCGGGCTTACGGTCTGGCCGTACATCACCGGCAAAAAGCGGTCGAGCTCGGGCGTGACGATACGCGCATCCACCATCTCGAGCAGCGCCGCCAGTTTGCTGTCGTCCTGGCTTGCGCGGTAGAGCGCCACGTGCATGTTGTGAACAGCATCGTCGGTAAGCGCCAGCTCACGGCAGGGGAAGATCTCGATACTGACCTCGTTGCCGATGGTCTGCCCCGTTGAGCTCACCATGCGGCGGATGCGATCGATCTCGTCGCCAAAGAACTCAATGCGCACGGGCGCCTTCTCCTGCGCGGGAAACACCTCGACGGTGTCGCCGCGCACACGAAACAGGCCGGGCGCATCGGCGGCACCGGCATTGGTGTAGCCCATGCCCACCAGGCGCTGCGGCACCTCGTCAAAAGGAATCTCGTCGCCCACCGTAAAGGTAGTGGACTCCCAATAGCGGCTCTCGACCGGGGGCACGCAACGCAACAGCGCGCGGGCCGAGGCAACCATGATGCAGTTGTCCCCGCGCACGATGCGCCCCAGAGCCTCGCAGCGCTGCGCCACTACGGCGTCGTCGGGCGCCTGCTCGCGCCACGGATAGTCCTTGCGCTCGGGAAAACGGCACACGTGCGCCAAGCCCACATAGGCGGCCAAGCTGCGTGCGGCGCGATCGGCAGCGTCCTCGCCGCTCACGATATAGACCGTGGGGCGCGGACGGCGCGCAAACTGGGCGGCGGCCATCAGCGTGCGGCCCGACTGCGGCACGGCCAGCGTCACATCCTCGCCAGCATCGAGCCCGGCCTCAACGGTCTGCAGGGCCTCGGCAGTGTAGAGCTGCGCGGCTATACGGTGAATGAGCATGTGGTCCTCCGGCATCGCAACGCCAAAAGCCCGCTGAGGCAGGCTCGGCGGGTCGTACGTCAAAGTTCATTGTTTGTCATGGTAACGCATGGGCCAAGCGCGACGGCGCTGGCCATGCCGCTACCCCAAAACGCGCACGCTAGGGCAAAGGTCTGCCAGCGGGCACTCGTCACACTTGGGCTTGCGGGCGTCGCAGATCTCGCGGCCAAAGGTGATCCACTGGTGGTTGACCGACTCCCAATACTCGTGCGGCAAAATCTTGAGCAGATCCTGCTCGGTCTTGAGCGGCTCCTTGGCGTGCGTCTTGGGGCTCAGCATCAGGCGGTGCGCAATGCGGTTGACGTGCGTATCGACCGCGATGCCCTCGACGATGCCAAACCCCACGTTGAGCACGATGTTTGCCGTCTTGCGCCCCACGCCCGGCAGCTTGACAAGCTCCTTCATGTCGGCCGGCACCTCGCCGCCGTAATCGACGACGATCATCTGCGCGGCCTCCACGGCGTGCTTGGCTTTGCTCTTGTAGAAGCCGAGCGACTTGATGGTGTCCGCCACGTCAGCTACGCTCGCCCCGGCCATGGCCTCGGGCGTGGGCCACTGGGCAAACAGCCGCGGCGTCACTTTGTTGACCTGCGCATCGGTCGTTTGCGCCGAAAGCAGCACCGCGATCAGCAGGCGGAAGGGATTCTCGTGGTCCAAAAAGCACTCGACCGGGCCATAGCGACGGTTGAGGCGCTCACACACCTCGATGGCGCGCTCGCGCTTGGCGGCATTGGTCTCGCGTGGCATAACGACTCCTCGGCTCAACGGTACAATAAACTTATGGGCACAATTGTCCCACGTCCGAGACGTTTACGCCTCCAAGAATGCGCCGGTCTGACGGCTCCACAGGTTCGCGTACTCGCCGCCCGCCTCGACGAGCTGCACATGCGTGCCGTCCTCGACGATCTCGCCATCCGCCAGTACCACGATGCGGTCGAGCGCCGCCACGGTGGACAGGCGATGCGCCACCACAATGGAGGTGCGGCCGCGCATCAGGTTCTCGAGAGCTTCCTGCACCAGCGCCTCGGACTCGCTGTCCAGGGCAGAGGTCGCCTCGTCGAGCACCAGAATCGGCGCGTCGGTGAGAATCGCGCGGGCGATGGCCACGCGCTGACGCTGGCCGCCCGAGAGCTTGACGCCGCGCTCGCCCACCATGGTGTCAAAGCCACGAGGCAAGCGGTCGATAAACTCCAGGGCGTTGGCCAGGCGCGCAGCCTCGCGAATCTGCTCATCAGTGGCGTTGGGACGACCGTAGGCAATGTTTTCTCGAATGGAGCGGTGGAACAGCAGCGCTTCCTGCGGCACGTAGGCAACCTGGCGGCGCAGGCTCTGCTGCGTGCAGCGCGAGACATCCTGACCGTCCACGAGCACGCGGCCGCCCTGGACATCGTCCAGGCGCAGCAGCAGCTTGGTGAGCGTCGTCTTACCCGAGCCCGATTTGCCCACCAGGCCCACGCGCTGGCCCGCCGCCACATGAAGTGTCAGGTCATCGAACACGTTCTCGCCCGCCGCAGCGTCACGGTACGCAAAGCTCAGGTGCTCAAAATCAATCGCGCCCTCGCTCACCTTGAGCTCGGGGGCATCCGGGTCGTCTGCCACCAAGCGTGGCTCGTCCAGCACGCGCGTCATCTCGGCCGCATCGCCCAAAGCGCGGTTGATACGCTGCATCATGGAACTCACGTAGTTCAGGCGCATGGTGAGGTTGTACGTATAGGTAAAGATCATGACGAGCGAGCCGGCCGAGATGCCAAACCACGCGTTGCCGCCCGCCACAAACACGCTCACCACCGCCATGGTGATGACGATAAGGCCCGAGGTCGTAAAGTTGCGCTGCATCATGGCGTGCATCGAAACCGTTTCGGCATCGCGCGCGGCGCGGTCGGCGGCATCGAACAGGTCGCGCTCAAAGTCCTCGCGCCCGCAGGTCTTGACGGCCAGGATGTTCGTAACCGCGTCGGAAAGCACACCCGACAGCTTGTTCTGAGCGGCGGACGTCGCGGCCGAAAGCGGCATGATGCGCTTGTACATAAGCCAGACAAACGCGATGTAGACGACCATGATGGCAACCAGGATCACGGTAAATGCGGGCACCACCGGGGCGAGCGCCGCCACCGTGCAGATGACCGAGGTGATGGTGGGGATGAGCGAATACACCGTTACGTCCACCAGACCCGTATAGCCGCTCATAAAACGGCTTGTCTGGCTCACAAGCGATCCGCCAAAGCGGCTGGTATGGAATGTCATGGATTGGTTGGAGAGCGTGTCGAAGCACAGACGCGCCAGGTGATAGTTGCCCGCAATCTCGAGCTTGTAGACGGTGTAGTCCTGTAGCTTGGAGAGGATCTGACCCACCAGGTTAACGAGTACGAGCGTCAGGATATAGGGGCCGAAGACCTCAAACACCTGGTCACCCGCCACGGGACCGGCTTGAATGCGGTCGACAATGAGGGCCATCACATAGGTATTGGCAAACGTCAGCAAAAAGATGTAGCCCGCCGACGAGAGCACCGAGAGAAAGACAATCAGCGGCTGTGTGCGCGTGACACCCCAAAACCGCTGCAGCGTGCGGCGCACGGTGGAGCGGCTGAGCGGACTGGTGCTTCTCTGAGACATGGGCTTCCTTTCGCATCTGATAGGGCGAAACGCCATTGTTGCACATTGAAGCGCACTTCAGGCAAGCGCGATGCGAAAAGCGGTGGGGCACCCGCGTTTACGCCGGCGCCCCACCGTCTTGTTGCAATTAGCCCTCGTCTTCTTGATCTGTGGGAAGGCCCGCGGGCGTGAGTCCCAAGATCTCATCGGCTTGGTCGGCATCTTCCAGCGCGTCGATGTCCTTGAGTTTGCGCTCCATGACGTTGGTGCGCGTGGTGATGATGCCCTCGACCGTTTTACCCGCGGTCTCGATCTGCTGCTGGGCGCGGCGCAGTGCCGCCTGATAACGTGGCAGCTCGGCCTTGACGGCGGAGAGCACGCGCAGCACGTCGTCGGTACGTTTTTGCAGCCTAAACGTCTGGTAGCTCATCTGCAGGCTGTTGAGAATGGCGGCCATGGTGCTGGGGCCGGCAACGTTGACGTGATAGTCGCGGCCCAGGGTCTCAATAAGCCCGGGGCGACTGACGACCTCGGCATACAGGCCCTCAAACGGCACGAACATAATGCCAAAGTTGGTGGTCGCGGGTACGCTCAGGTACTTTTCGCAGATGTCCTTTGCCTCGCGCTTCACCATCATATCGAGCGCCTTGCGCGCAGCGGCAACGGCCTCCGCGTCGCCCGACTCCTGCGCGTCGAGCAGGTGCTCGTACGCGTCGCCCGGAAACTTGGAGTCAATCGGCAACAGCACGGGGTCGCCCTCGTCCACCGGCAGCTTGACGGCAAACTCAACGCGTTCCGAGGCGCCGGGCTTGGTGGCGACGTTTTCCAGATACTGGTCGGGCGTGAGGATGTCCGCCAGGATCGCGCCCAGCTGCACCTCGCCCAAAATGCCACGCGCTTTGACGTTGCCCAGCACGCGCTTAAGGTCGCCCACGCCGGTGGCGATAGACTGCATGTCGCCCAGGCCCTTGTACACGGCCTCGAGCTGGTCGCTCACCTGTTTAAACGATGCCGACAGGCGATCGTTGAGCGTACGGGAGAGCTTCTCGTCCACCGTCGCACGCATCTGATCGAGCTGCACGTTGTTGTCTTTGCGGATGGCGCCCAACTGGGCATCGACCGTCTCGCGCACCTTGTCCAGGCGGTGCTCGATGCCTTCGCGGTTGGCGCCAAGCTGTTGGGCCGTCTCGCGGCGCAGGTCATCCATGCGGTCGCCGACCTGCGAGAACTCACGCGCGATGGTCAGGTAGCGCTGCTGCTCTACGGCGGCGTCGGTCGTCTGCTGCTGCGCGATGGCATTTGCCGTGCGGCGGGTTTCGGCCAACGCGACGTTCAGGGTGTCGAGCGTGCTGTTGGCCTGCTCGAGCGCTGCCAGCGTTTCCGCGCTACTGTCGCCACGCTCCCGCAACTCGGCACGCAGGCTCTTGAGCTGGAGGGCGCAAGCCACAGCAACCCCCACCGCCACCAAGGCGATCACAACAAGCACAATATCAATAGCAGACATAAACTCCGCCCAACAAACCCAATCGAGCACCAATCAAAACCGCGATCAATCTTACCCTGTCAAACGCAGCTCATGTCCAATCGAGCGCAGACAAGTTACCTTTGCACTATGGGTGCTGGTCCGCTAGCTCTCCCAGCTGGCGCGGATGGTTGCTGCGGCATCCCCCAAGCGCTGACCGAGAGCTGCCAAGTGCTGAAGTACCTCATTGGGCGAGGCGCCGTTGAGAATGCACGTGAGGGCATATGAGGCCAAGAAGATTACCGCGAGCCCCAGCGGGATCAGCACGATCATCGCCAGCGTACGCAGGCGCTGGGCCCAGCGACGGTGACGCGCACGACGTTTATCGAACGCGAGCTCCTGCGCATATGAATCCTGCTGTACGGAATAGGCCTCTGGCGCCGATTCACACCCGGGCACAGCTGCAGGTACAGCAGCGGGCACGACATTTTGCGCAAAGGGCTGGGCTGCCGCCCCGTGCATTTGCATCTCCATGAGTCGTTGCTGCTGACGCAGCATGCGCTCAGCTTGTCGCTGCGGAGTCTCAAGAAACAGATCCATGCTGGCCTCCAAAATCGGAGCATTCGACGCTTACGACCAGCATCCCGCACCGCCATGACCGCGACAACGTAATCGCTGGCAATAGCCACAAAGTTTCTTTTGCTCAAAAGCTGTCGAAAAGCTCAACAACTCCCCTACCAGCACTTTCTCTGAGCTTTTTTCGCCAGCAATCTTTTGGCCTTCCACTCTTACGCCAACTGACCAAAATCTAACCAAAAGCTTGACGAAAACTGTGAAGACAAGGACCTCGGGCAGAATGCTCAACCCCAAAAGGAGTGTCTGGACAGTTAGTTCAGATTTGTATAATTCAGGCCCTCTCAATCAACACGAAAGTCATTCGATGAGCGCCCATGATCCCCCGCAATGGGCGTCCGAAGCATTATTCAGGCACTCCAAGCCATCTAAAAGCATCCAACAGGCCTTCAGGAGTACAAATAGCGGCCCATAAGCCGTCCGAAATATACAAATCTGAACTAACTGTCCACACCCACACAAATGTGCCACCCCAAAAGGGGCGGCACATAAACTTAATTATCAGCTTTTCTGTAGCGAGCACGCGACGACCCGAAGCCGGAGCGCAGGGCGGGGAAATACCTTTGCCTCGCGCGACTCTGCGAAGCCGTGAGCGAGAGGGAAAGGTATTTCCCCGCCCCGCGCTCAGCAGTCGGTGAAAGCAGATTACATGCCCGCGAGACCTCGGGCTGCGGTGGCACACATAAACGCCAGGACCAGGATCACGAGTGAGCCCGCGATGTCGACCAGCACGCCCATTGCGCGACGCTCAAACAGCCAGCTCTCAAAGTGCGGAGCGACGTTGCGCCAAACACGCCACAACAAGATGCCCATGCCGATGACGCCGGGAATATTGAGCAGCAAAATCTCGGAGCACAAGAGGCCAATCAGGTTGCCGGCGGCAAAGCCCGCATCGCCCTCGCAGTATTTGCGATAAATCATGTACAACATGTATGCCACAAACGGCTGCAGGCACGCAGAGATAAACGTAACCACCATCGAGGGGTCCTGAGAAAAGGCATCGGTGAGCTTATCCACGCTCGTGGCATCCTTAGAGGCCAGGAACAGACCAATGACCACCACGGGCACCACGCCCAAGATGACCTCGACCATCGTAAACAGCTTGGCAGTCAGGTCCTCGCTCGCCGAATTCAAATAAGGCGCCCACTCAGGATGAGCATGCGCACCGACCCTCTTGTCCTTCTCGGCACGATCGGCCTTTTTGCCCTCGGCAACCCGACGACCAGGATCCTTGCGAGTCCCCGCCGCAGCAAACCGAGTCCGAGACTTCTTACCCATAACCAACACCTCACAAGAGGAAACGAATAACCAACGCTGCCCAGTGTACCCCACCCATGAACGATGCCGTCCCAACCAGCCCCCACACAAAAACGTGCCGCCCCAAAAAGGGGCGGCACACAAACTTTAGTATCAGCTTTTCTGTAGCGAGCACGCGACGACTCGAAGCCGGAGCGCAGGGCGGGAGGCCGGATTGCCTTCCCTCAACGCGACCCTGCGGAGCCGTGAGCGGGGAGGGAAGGCAATCCGGCCTCCCGCCCTGCGCTCCGCAACAGCCAGCGCCAAGCGCTAGTAGTTCACCACCTGCTCCTCAAAGTACGCCTTGGGGTGGTTGCACACCGGGCACACCTCAGGCGCCTCGGCACCCACATGCAGGTGCCCGCAGTTCAGGCACTTCCACACCTTTACGCCCTCACGCTCAAACACCTCGCCCGACTCGATGCGCTCGACGAGCTTGTTGTAGCGCTCCTCGTGGGCCTTCTCGACGGCGGCGACACCACGGAACTTTGCGGCAATCTCGGCAAAGCCCTCTTCCTCGGCGGTCTTGGCAAACTCGTCGTACATCGTGGTCCACTCGTAGTTCTCACCCGCGGCGGCATCGCGCAGATTGTCCAGGGTATCGGGGACGGCGCCATCGTGCAGATACTTAAACCACAGTTTGGCGTGCTCGGACTCGTTGCCAGCCGTCTCGGCAAAGATGTTCGAGATCTGAACGTAGCCGTCCTTCTTTGCCTTGGAGGCATAGTAGCGATACTTGGTGTGTGCCTGGGACTCACCGGCAAAAGCGGTCTCGAGGTTCTTCTTGGTTTGGGAATTCTCAAAATCCATAGGTGTACTTCCCTTCAACGCATGCCGCCCGTAGGCTTCGAGCGGCCTCGTCTTTAGGATGCCCTCATGTCGGAAATCTAAACCTTACAATCCTGTTCTTCAGATTTCCACGGGCTAAATGCTCAGCCAGCGATCGCCCTCGGCTCGGCAAAAGCCCTCACGCTCCAGGTCGGCCAGAATGCCCGCGACAAGCTCGCGCTCGACCGGCCCGCGCCCAGCCGCCGCTTCCATATCGTTAACGCCCACCACGGCATCAGCAAGCGTAATCCCCGCCGGTTGGCCATCGCGCGCTGCCAGCAACATGCGCACGATATGCGCGCGCTTTTGGCGACGTGAGCCCTCAAACTTTGATTGACGGCTATAGCCCGCCGAGCGCCTGGACGGATTGGGCAACGTTTTTTTTAGATATGCGCCGTAGTCCAGCAACGCGTAATACCACGCGCGCGGCGTGTCGGCATCATCGAGCGGCACGGCAAAGGGAGCGATCTCGTCGGTCGCCGCACCGGGGACCGCCGGACAGGCCGCCTGAATCAGCGGCACCAGCTCGCGGTCGGGAACAGCCGGTACATCGGGAAAGAAGTGATGCAGAAAGACCGTGCGCACGTTGGTCTCCAGATACACGCCTGGAAGGTCAAACGCAAACGACCGGATACCTTGCGCCGTTGCCGGGCCAATACCAGGCAGAGCGACCAAGTCACGCGTCTCACGCGGAAACTCACCGTCCCAGTCCTCCACAACGCGCTGAGCGGCCTTGTGGAGCGCCAGAGCGCGTCGGTTGTAGCCCATGCCCTGCCAAGCGTCCAAAACATCGGAAGGCGCGGCTTGGGCAAGCGCCTGCACGGTCGGAAAGCGATCGAGCCACGCCGGCATACGCGTCTCCACGCGTGGCACCTGTGTTTGCTGCAACATGACCTCGGAAAGCCAAATGATGTACGGATCGCGCGTGCGGCGCCACGGAAGGTCGCGATAACGCAGGACCCCTTCCGAACGAATCATCGAACGAAAGGGGTCCTGAATCATATCTATGCTCCTTATGCGGCGCTATTCCTCCCGGCATGTATACGCACAGGTGGCGTACTCGGGAAACGCTTCGCGGTCGGCGAACTTGGGATCGACGGCCGGGAACTGGCGGTGAGCGACGATGTCGCCGAGCGAAACGGAATCGAGGTAGTCGCGCATCAATGCTTGAGCTCCGGCCCACAGGGGATGATAGCAGCACGTGCCCATGCGCGCACAGTCGCCATCGGGTGCGGTGCAATCATTCATAACCATAGGGCCCTGAACGGCCTCGACGACCTGACGAATGGTAACGTCGTCCGGACTGACCTTGAGACGCATGCCACCGTGGACGCCACGCAGGCTCTCCACAATACCGGCCTGGACCAAACCGTGCTGAATCGAACGGGCAAACGAATACGGGACATTGATCTCTTCGGCAGCGGTGCGAACAGAAAGCAAACGCTCCGGATCCTCGGCAAGCATCGCCAGCATACGAAGGGCGTAATCAGTCTTCCTCGATATGTCCATTTTTCCCCTTTCAAGGAATACGAACAGCTCGAACGAGCTCCGGGGCCGAGCTTGTGTCGAGACGCTAAATGACCGCTAGGACATCCAAATGGTAAATCGGATATCCACTGAGTGCCGCGCTTGGAGCGAAATGCATCAGATGCGGCCTACAGTGCAATTTAGTATAACCTAACCCCCTGTCTCGTTGAACAGGTGTTGCGCAACAAAGCTGTTGTTTAGACAGATATGCTTATTAGATTTTACTTGCGTTCCCGAAGGGGCGGGGATTCTGGGCGAAGATGCGCCAGGGCGATCGTTCTATCGAAACAAAGTGCATCAAACGCAAAAAGCCACGTCCGAAGACGTGGCTTTAATTGCGTTGGCGGGAAGTACGGGGCTCGAACCCGCGACCTCCGACGTGACAGGCCGGCGCTCTAACCAAACTGAGCTAACTCCCCAGGCAGGCGTTCGCGTTTGTTTCCGCTCGCGTGCGCTGCGGGGATTAGTATACACAGAAGTCTGTCCGGCGCGCAACAACTTTTTTGAAAAAATTTTTCGGTCCCTCCGGGACCTTGATTATCGACTTTATCCGAACACCTCCCACATTCATCCGTAC
>NZ_QRQX01000026.1:0-25316 GCF_003475665.1 Collinsella sp. AF29-7AC | reverse complement strand
GTACGGATGAATGTGGGAGGTGTTCGGATAAAGTCGATAATCAAGGGATCTAAATGATATGGAGAGCGCGCCTTAATAGCCATTACATCGTATGCCGCTTGTGCTACTCTTTTTATGAACGGCGGAGCCCTTTATGGATGGCTTCGCCGTTCACCGTTAAATAGCGGCACTTTCAATCTCTTGCGTATATCGACTGAATAAAATGTTGATTGTTCAGATTGGAGGCGTCTATGGTTCAACCGAAAACCCAAGGAAATCACCGAGCATATCCAAAGGAGTTGGCGATATATGTCGAGCGTATCCTATTGGAGGAAACCGATGCTGGGCTTGGCAAAGGGTTGAGCGTTTCGGACATAATGGCGGAGCTTAAAGCTCGTTATGGCTATGAAGTTAAGCGCGATACGGTGCAGGGCGTATTGAACGCACTTGTTGATTCTGGGTCAAAAAAGCCTTCGCTCTGCAATAATGCGGGCGCCAGTCCGATAACCGAGATGAATAGTATCGACCTCGACAACAGTTGCCTGAATCCGTTCTACACGGTGATTGCAAGTCGATTGGCTTGTAAGGGCGAGCGTCTGACGAATGTCGATGGGGAACCTGCTCCTAAAAATGCGAAGCGCCTGTACAGCATAGAGCGTCAAATTGATGGTGCGCAAATTGAGCATCTGTGCCGTCTCATTGAAGCCTCTACGGGCGTAGGTGGAGCCGACGCACTCGAGCATGCAGCTCTTCGCCTACTGTGCGGCGAAGAAAGGAGGCAGATCGAAGATCGTTTGGCTCAAGAAAATGCCCTGCTCAAAAGCGGCAGAATTGCAAATATGGAAGCAACGCTTGCAAATTTGAGGTTATTGGAAAAGGCCATTAGCCAAAGGCGGAAAGTCCGCTTTCGAACTTCTGACAAGGGACGATTGCATAGTCATACGCCATATCATCTATGCATGCACGATGGCTACTACTACCTGTTTGTGGGTCACAAGGGTGCCGCGAGGTCTTTTGACGCAATTCGGGTTGATAATCTGTGGGATTTAACCATTGCTGGACCAGTGGACGATGCAAAAGGTCGTTTTGAGGCGATGGCCGAAGAGGCAAAAAGGTTTTCTCGTGCTGGCGTGAACAGGATGTTTAGTGACGACATCGTTACGGTTCGCGTAAGGTGTCATAACCAAGCAAAGGAGAAGTATCTTTTAGCTGAATTTGCCGGAAACGATGGGTTTCGGCGCGAGACGCAGGACGGGCATCCAAATCCAGAGTATTCGTTTATGGCGTCGTATGATGGCATGAAAACATGGGCAATGAAGTGGCTCGATGTGTTTGAGATACTTCAACCAAAGAAATTGCGCGATGACGTTGTGGACATCATTGGACATAAATGTATCTATGTGAGTGCGAGGACTGATTCAAATGACACCTGCTGAGAAAAAGCAAGCAATTGGCGATGCGTTGGATTACTGGTATTTGCTTGATTTTTTGAGCCAAGGCGACCAACCAGAAGATAAAGAGGACCCGCCTAGGCCCAGAAAAGGAATGCTCGATGACTGCTTTGCTCCAAAGGGGCGGGATGGTCAGGATTTCCAGTCGCCTTTTGAAGAAGCGAGAGAGCGTGCAAATAGTGTCACAAACGGCGAAAACTGGCCGATCTCAACAATTTATTGTCACCTGGGCTCTGTTCCACGCGAAGCGGTCATGACGTATCTTGCGAATAAACCGGGGAATGAAATCGAAAAAGAGGACGAGTGCATGACGGTTGCGCTATTAGGTATGAGTCCTGATGGCCAATTTGTCAGCTTTGAGTTGTCCTCCTTATTTTGGTGGTTGAAGAGGAACGTCGGGAATAGCCTAAATGCCATCGGTAGCTTTGATAAAGAGCAGGATGA
The DNA here is from genome assembly GCF_003475665.1 of Collinsella sp. AF29-7AC. Taxonomy (NCBI): domain Bacteria; kingdom Bacillati; phylum Actinomycetota; class Coriobacteriia; order Coriobacteriales; family Coriobacteriaceae; genus Collinsella; species Collinsella sp. AF29-7AC. The sequence goes on along the minus strand of NZ_QRQX01000026.1, from coordinate 23,442 downwards.
AATCCGCAATAAAATCAACGAAAAACTCGATGGAACAAAGCTGACATATGGTGTCATTGGGGGCATTGTCGATAGTTACGTCCGACCAATGATTGAGGGGATTGCCAGTTGCCTTCCCAATGGTGACGGGGCCGAACGCATCGGCGAGTGGTGTTCAAGGCTGCTTGTTGAATATAGGGCAATGAAGCCAAAGGACAATGGGGACGATGCGTGCCCAGTGTTCGACCAATCGCTCTGTCACTCTTTTTTCGCAAAAGACATTTCCCGGATAAATGAGCAGTACAAGTTAGGGTCATTCGACGATTTAGATAAGGGGCCATTGTCTCTTGTTTCCGCTTACCTCGAAGGTGGATTGAGGGATGAATCTGCCTGCGGAGTGATTGATCTTTTGGGTGGCGAAGACAATGACGATTTGACCGCCCGTGCAGATTTCTTTTCTGAGGTGTTGGGAGCCGGCACTACACCTATCGGTCGCTGGCCGAGTAAATACTCCTTGAGTTTGATGCAACAAGTGGCAGTAAATCTCGCGGTTGGTCGTGGCAGTTCGACACGCAAATACCCCGCAAACGACGTTATGTCGGTAAACGGTCCTCCGGGCACGGGAAAAACAACCCTGCTCAAGGATATCGTTGCGGCTAATGTTGTCGAAAAGGCCCGCCTGCTGTGTGGATATGACAAGCCTGATGACGCTTTCGAAGAGGTAGAACTTAGCAAAGATTATCTCAAATATGCTGAGAATCCATATCGCTTCAAAAAGGGCAGAACCGGAGATGCGATTAATGGTCTCAGCATTTTGGTCTGCTCGACAAACAATGCAGCAGTTGAGAATATCGCCAAAGAGCTTCCTGATGGGAAAGCCTTTTTGGAGGGGATTGACGAATCTGAGAAAAAAGAGTTTCTAGAGTCAGATTTGTCCAACATTGTTTGGGGAAAGACAAGCGAGCAGAAAACGGTAGAAGACCTCTATTTTTCTTCGGCGCTCGTAGACAATGAGGGCAACCTTCGAGACCCCGGGCATCCCGGACTTATGATTGCGGCGTGTCTCGGAAACCGAAGGAATATTAATAGTTTTAGGAATTGTGAATTAGCTTCGCTGCAGTTTAAAGCCCAGGTAGGAAAGGGCAAGCGGTTTTCTAAGGCGAAGAAGCTGTTTCTCGCTCAATACAAAAAGGTATCCGATCGATTTAACAGAATGGAGGAGCAAGCCGCCAGGGAACGCGAGCTTCTGAAGCTTCAAGCGCAGTTGTCCCAATTGAATTATGAGTGTCAGGAGGACGAGCGAAAGATAGTTGAAGAGCTGACAATCGAAACGGTGTGCCTGCCTCATTCTTTTGAAGGCGGTGTCGTAGGCGATGTCCGGAAATATCTCGATGACATTGCGAAGGATACCGCTGATTATGAGGTGATAAGGAATAGGCTTGAAACGGAATTGCGCGATGCGGAAGAAAAGGCCAGTGGGCTGCTCGGATGGATCTATAGGGGTCGCTTGTCCGATGGCCTCGAGAAGCTCGATTCCTTTATGCAGCAAACCAAGTCGGAGCAGAAACTTGTTGAGCTGCGTACGGGATTTGAGGGCAAATACAAAGAATTAGAGAATGAAAAGAAGAAACTAGTCTCTTTACAGGTGAAGATTAAGGGGTTAGAGGACGTAGTCAAGGGCACTAAATCTGTCGAGACGATTGACGAGCGTTTTGTCGAGTCTATCTCAAAGGGGGATAACGAAAGCCGAAAGAGCGCTCATCTATATAATCCATCCGATGAAGATGAACTAAAAAAGGAGCGTAACCTGCTATTTCTGTACGCGCTGCAGGTGACACGCGAGTTCATTCTCGAATCAAAATGCATGTGGAACAACATTACGTTTCTACGAACATACTGGGGAGCTAAAGACAAAGGCGCCGATTCTGGCAAAAAGGAGTTGATAGAGTTCACGCAAGCCGACAGACGGAAGATGGCCCCTGCGCTTTTTCAGGCACTCGGTTTGCTTACCCCAGTGATTTCTTCCACATTTGCGTCGATTGGCCGCATGTTTGAGGACATTCAGATTGGGAAAGACCCTTTATTTGGCCTGCTGATAATAGATGAGGCTGGACAGGCGGTGCCGTATGCTGCTCTGGGTGCCCTTGCTCGCAGTCGACGCGCAATGATTGTTGGAGACCCTTCTCAGATTGAGCCCGTTATCACGGGGGATGTTAAGGAGCTCCGCGCTACCCTTGGTAAAAAAGTATTACTACCGTTTAAGGGAGACGTGGCTTCGGTTCAACGACTTGCCGATGCCGTTAACCCCTATGGCCACCTGCGCAGCAACGGCGAAGATGATCAATGGATTGGCTGTCCGCTTGTGGTTCATCGCCGCTGCATATCGCCTATGTTCGATATCTCGAACGAGATCTCGTATCAGGGCTCCATGCTTAACGAGACGGCTAATCCAAAAAAGGATTTCGCTGACAGCTTTTATCTAAAGTCCTCACAGTGGATCAATGTTGCGGGATTTGAACGTGGTAATCGCGACCACTATGTTGATGCTCAGGGCGACAGAGTGTACGAAATCGTCAAGGACGCTTTTAGGAAAACGGCGGCTGCGACCAAGAAAAAAGCTGACGGGTCGGGTGAGCTTGAAGAGCGTGCTATTCCGAGCCTCTATATCATTTCTCCGTTTAAAACTGTTGTCAGCGGGCTTAAGAATAGGCTATTAGAAGAGACGCCTGAAGGAATAGCAGAGTGCGCTTGGCGTGCATTTGCAAAGTTTAATATTGGTACGGTTCATACGTTCCAAGGCAAAGAAGCTCACCAGGTGATATTTGTCTTAGGGTGTGATACAAGGCGCAGCTGTGAGGGTGCGATCAAGTTTGTAAACCCAAATATCGTGAATGTTGCGGCAAGCCGAGCAAAGTATCGCCTTTACGTAATTGCTGACTATGCAGCGTGGAAGATTAACGAGAACGTTGCAACGATGAAGCGCATTCTCGATACGGCATGGGTTAAGCATTGGGAAAAATACCAGACAACTGGAGCTATTGAGGAGCTCAATGCAGCGAAAGATATGCTGCCGCGAGGAGAATCTCTTCCACGGGAGGCAGCTGACGCGGACGAGGAACATGTCAATGAAGATGATTGGTGTCCTGATGTAAGCACCGATTCCTATTTGGACAATGTGAGCGAAGCGTTCAAAAGCTTTAATTTGGATGTAGAAGACTGTCGAATCATAGGCTTCTCTTCGCGCGAAGCCCTTCAAAGCGCGTTCGCTGATTGCGCGTGCGACCAAAATGGCAAAAATAGGGTGCTTGAGAATATCGAGCAGGGACTTCTTCTGTGCAAGATATTTGGCATTGGCAGTGTTGGTACCGATAGCGATTCAGATTGCGCATTTTGCCTGCTAATGTTCTGCCGTGCGGCAGAGAGATACTTGCGTTTGAAATTGCTGCCGACCTTGAAGACCATTGCTCCCGATTATGTTGTTGCAAGAAAGCCGCTCAAGGAGCTTGAGAGCCTTAACCTCGGTCAATATAAAAGGTTAATTGAAAAAAAGAGTGAGCAACTGGCATTTTCTGTTCAAGTCGAAAATGCTGAACTGACGCAGGCCTCAAAGGGGGACTGGTGGAGGATGCTCGGCGAAACGTTGGATAAATTCACTAAATTTCGCAATAGCGCCTGTCACACCGATCGAGAAGAGATGATTAGCGCGGGCGAGGTCTGGCTGGCGCTTCGATGTCTTTTCATTGCTTTTCAGCTTGATGAACACGGCCATAAGAGTGTGGAAATCATGCGAGAGGGCGTTGTCTACGAAGCGGCTTTTGCGGGGGCCGAACGTTTGCCGGCCTGTTACTCAATGGATCAGGCGGAAGCTAAGGGCTACGCCTCGATTTCGAAAATACTGAGAGAGGGCGGCTCAGGGATTGGGTCTGTAAAAGCTAACAAAATGTTGATGGAACAAGGATATCTGCGACTTTACGATGAGGGCGAAGAGGCTCTACGACAATGCAAGGTTCCGTCCGATAAAGGCTTTGAGCTGGGCGCAATCATTGTGTGCGGAGAAAAGAACGGCGACGTATTCTACTACGCTCAGTATCCCCTGGCGAAAGCCAAGGAGATATGCGATCTCATTGAATCTGAGTCGTGATTTGGCCAAGGCTAAGTGCGCTTTATGGTTTAACCCGCAATCTAACGCTATATAGCGGTAGATTGCGGGTTGCTTTTTATCTCTTTTCACTATTCTGCAGGTGTCAGTTGTTCGAAGGGAGATTCAAAGATGCTTGAGTCCAATTGTATTTATATTTGCGACGAGTCGAATGAGGCGGATCTCACGTGCACGCTGTTGCAGATGAAGCAGTTGGTTGACGAGGCCATTGATCTTGCCTATGAGTTCGAGGTCTCCTCTGTTGCTTACAAGGGAGTTGTTGACGACTTGTTGGCCACGTGGGAGTCGTTGTGCTACTGCAATGCCGCCGTCCACGAGCTTATTCAATCTGTTCTGCTTGATCGTAATGAGACCCTGCGATTTGATGAATTGCAAATGCGTAGTGATGAAGTATCCGAGCGGCCAATATGTCGATAACAACATTTGTTTGTCTCTGAGGGCAACAGTCTCGTTCAATCCCTCGAAGACAGTGCTTTTCTTACATTAGCTTGCGATCGCAGCCTTCTTTGAAAGGAAAATCATGAACACTTCTATCCAAATTGCGTCCAGTGTCGTTGAGCCTGCACCCCGCACCAGCAAAGGTGAGGTCGTCAAGCTCGTGCAGGGCGCGCTACTCATTGCCATCGCCGCGATTGCCGTTGCCGGTATCGCCTCTGTCGCCGCTCCGTTTTGTGTCTGGAAGGGCGAGGTCGCGCTGTTCTTGAACGATTCGTTCCATACCAACTGCTCCGTTTCTGAGATCGCGGAGTACGCGTCAGCGGCGCCCGGGTCCGATTGGGCGTCGCTGCTCGTGGCAGCGCTCGTCGCGGCGTACCCTGCCTACCATGCCGTCTGGCGCGTTCGCGAGGGACTTGGGCTCAGCTGCGAGGCGTCGGTTTTCAGCAAGCGCGTGTCGCGCCTTCTTGCTGCGGTGAGCGCCTGCCTGCTGCTGGCGATGCTGTTCATGGGCTATGGAACGAGTTGGCTCATCAACGGCAGCGCGATGGGTGACCAGAGCCTTGTTGAGTCGGGGCACAATGTATGGGTTGTTTCCATCATGATCATGCTGGGCTGCGCCCTGATGTGCCTGTTCAAGTGGTTTCTCGCCAAGGGCCCCGGGCGCAATTTCGGCAGCGGCTTCGCTATCGAGCTTGTCCGCCTCGCCGATGTCCTGCTGAAGCGCGCGAGCTCGAACCTGGTCCTGTGCTATGTGGCCGAACTGCTTGCCTGCCTGCTGGCGCTGGCCTTCGCAGCCGTGGCCTATGTCGTCGTGAGCGTAGCCATCGCGCTTGCGTTCGCAGCCGTGGCCTTGGTTGTGTGCCTTGCCGGGATTCCCATTATCCTTGCTGTCTCGTGGCGTAGGTAGCGGGGGGTGTTCCCGATTGCCCGCGGCGTCTGCGACCCGGTACTGCTCCGTGGTCGACGACTCGGTGTGGCTTCACTGCGATTCGTCCGTAAATGACCGCGGGGCGATCATGCGAGTTCTTGTCATAGCGTGAGAAAAACTTGCAGATTGGCGCGAGGGCGACAACTTTCCGCGCGAGCGCGGTTTCGATATCGCTTGTTAATGTGTCCGCACGGCAGCATAAGCTAACAAACCAATATGAGTGATTGGAGACAAAATGTATCCGGACTATGAGTGCAACAACAATCCCATGGGCATTACGGATGAGGATGGTCCGTTCTTGGTCATGGAGGCGGAGCTGTTTTACAACGATGAGCTGAACGATGAGTTCAAGAAGAGCAGGGCGCGCTATAACTATTCTTGCGCAAGTGCTGCTACGGCACTTTTTTACTGCAAATCGCTTGCAGACAAGGACGACAATCCTTGGTATGTAAGCTGGGAAAAGGCGGTCGAGCAGTATCCGCTGGAGAAGCGCGAGAGCGCAATGATGCTCTATTGGGTTGAGCCGACCGATCCGTTAACGGCCCTCGATGCCCGCTACCCCCAATACGACCTTGAGCCATATGTAAGTAAGGCCATCCGCGTCGCCAGTTCATATTTGGTGGAACTCGACGATAGTGCGTATTCGATTGATCAGTTGGATGTTGAGGATGTCGACAACTTGCTTACTGCTGCCTGGTTTTTGATCCAGAAACTCCAGGAGGGCGGTTGCATGCATGACCCAGATGCCCTGGATAAGATTGAAGACGCTACGTATGACGCCTATACAGCGGTCAGGAAATTGATTGAGGACGAAGAAGCGGCCAGGGCCAGTTCGAAGTCTGATGAGAATCTCTAGCCGCTGCATTGAACGACGCGCCTGATCGGTAGGCTGTCGGAAAAGACCGGACAGCCTACTGACCCTAGTCGCTACATCGTTTCCTTGCTCGCGGCGTAATGTTCCGCCTGCTTAAGGACGTCCTCGTAGGCGCGCTGTTTTGCTTCGTACTCTTGGGCATAGCGCTCCTGTTCCGCTTGCCCGGGAACAGGCACGGTCATGCCTCGGGGCTCTTTGGGAGATAACTGTGCAAGCGAGTCTCCGTGCGAGGTGTCCCTGATGCGTGTCGCCCTTGCAGTGATCGACGTTGAAGAGCGTGAGGCATTGGAGTGCGATCTTAAGAAGCTACTCGCTTCGTGCGAGTAGTCGCGGACTGCTTCTCGTTCCTTTCTTTCTTTTCTCAGGCGGCATGGATGCCGCCACCTCAACCGCCCTGCGTGAGTTATGTCCGCATGGGGTGGTATTCAACACATGCAACAACTAAATCGGAGGTTTGACCATGGCTACGTGGGAACTGAACTGTCAATCGAATCCGTCGTCTGCGGACGACAAGGAGCTCGCTCCCTATCTCGCACGCCAAAAGGCGATGCGCGAGTTTTTTGAGCGCGCGCTGTTTGTCCCCAAGGATCAGGACAACAACGGCCTGTACTTTTTGGGTGCCACGACGGGCTCGGGCAAAAACTACACCGCCGAGCAGGTCACGGCCGACCTGATTGCCGGCGGCTGGGATGAGTCGGGCTGTTTTAACAAATGCCCCGGTCGCCGCACCTTGGTGTTTGTAGTTCCGGGTAAGGACAACCGAGACAACTACATTGCAAGCGTGCGTGAATTGCTGGTCGATCAGGGCATGGATTCCAAAGATGCGGAGCACATGGTGTTCGATCTTCCGCGCGCGGGCGAGAACATCAAAAACTGGATCGATACCGCGTTTGATAAGGGCAGCATAAGGCCGCGCGATATTTCCTGCCCCTTTGGGGCGAAGGACGAGGCTGTTCATCGCGACATTACGCACGCGTGGAACAGCGCAATGGAGATCGCCGATGATCTTTTGGGCATTTTGGACAAGAAAGATCGTCTGGGGAGTGTTGCCGATCGCCTGACTCCTGGGCTGTGGGACAAGCTGGCGTTGGCAGACGCGAGCTTGCGCCGAGCGGTGAGTCGTGGGCGCCAGAGCATCACGCGTGGCTTTGAGGAGATCCCCCGGATTTGGCCCTCCGCATTGCTCAACGATGAGCGCACGCCACATGTGATTGCGTGCACGCCGCAAAAGCTCGTCAACAGGATCGACACGGTGACGGGCGCGGGTGTGGTGTTCTTTAACGCAACGGTTGCCAACGAGTACCTGTTTATCTTTGACGAGATTGATCATGCGAAGGCCGATATGCTGTCGATGCTGGCGGCGGACCATATGAAATTCCAGCCCGATGAGATGCTGCGCATCCTTGACCGTCATTTTAACGGTGGCGTGGTGGATCCTCTGCTGCTGGGAAATCGAGACCAGTGGATGGCGGTCTATACACATGCCTCGACCGCGGGCGAGCACGAGGGGTCAAACGCGGCAACGGGTAGGGTTTCGCGAACGAGCGTGGACGAAGCTGCCGAAGAGATTGCCAAGAACGCGCGACGTATTCAAAAGATGATCGCTGCGTGCATCCAAGATATGGAGCTGCAGCAGCCTTTTGCCCTGTCTGACGAGGCGAAAGAAGAACAGCTCGCTGGTCGGCGTCTGTTTGGTAGCGACGATATCTCGGTGGGTGATGGCCTGTCGAAGCCTCTGCGCTATGAGCTCGATGCTCGCCGCAACCGCAACATGATTACATCCCATGCTGCAGATGAGCAGCGGACCGTCAACAAGGCGGTGCGACGTGCGCGCGGTCTCGTCAGGATGGTGGTGGGCCATCTTGCCCGCTGCGCCACGCTTATGGACAAGCTGTACTACGGCAGCATTTCGTACAAGGACGATCTTTCGCGCAAGAACATCATCGATGCCCTGGGCATTAGGAACGACCAGACCAACGAGAAATACTTCTGGAATTCGTTGATGCTGGCGCTGTTCTTTAAGGACCGCAAGAACGATGAAATCGATGCCGTTGACGACTCGATGTATGCGCGTGGTGTTGACTACCTGGTGATGGAAACCACCATCGACCATATGTTTACCACGTACCTGACTAATCACGGCATTGAGCGCATGCCCGAGGCGTATCTGGCATCCATTGCCGCCAAGGCTCCCTGTGTGTGCATGAGCGCCACCTGGAATGCACCGACTATTAAGAACTTTGACCTGGATTACCTGGACGAAGTGCATGGCGTGGTTCGTAAAGATGCCTGGATTGGCGAGCTCAACCAGGAGATCGTGCGGCAGACCAGGCTGTTCAACAAGCAGGCGGCAACGATGTACGCCGTCGACGTCGTTTGGGTTGACGAGTCCAAGAAGCTTGCCGGCATGGCGGCCGTGGCCGGCGGCGCCTATGGCGGCGGTATCGTGTCGCCCGACGAGGTGTACGAGCATGTGATGGGATTCTTTGACCAGATTGGCGTGAGCGAAGGGCTTGCGGCGTGCCTGCGCCGAAAGATTGCCGACAGGGTGACCACGAGCGATGCCGAAAGCATCGAGTTTGAACTAAAGCGTCTGAGCAAGACGCTCGTTGCCGTGAGCGCCTGGGCGCGTGGCGTGGCGCGCAGTGAGCAGCAGGCGGGAGCCATCTTTACGACACGACACATGGGAAACCATGGCGACTTTAATAGTTTGGCGCTGGATCTTGCCCGCGAAATCGTTGCCGAACTGGTGATTAGGAACGTTAAGCATCCCGAGGCTTCGTACGAGAAGTCGCTCGAGGAGGCAAAGGATATGGTGCCGTGCTTTAACGCTGCGGGATGGGAGGAAGGTTGGCGCGGCGCTCAGGAACGTCTGAAGGACGGAGAGCCGACCCTGATGTTTATCAACCTTGCCGCTGGTGGCTTTTCCAAGAACCTTAAATACGAGGTGCCGGAGAGCCTGCGCAACACGGTGCGCCAGGTCGATTGTGGTTTTGGCAACGATGGGCGACATCCCAAGATGGACCTCGATTTTCTGTACGTGGAGTCGCCCACGAGCCGCTTGGCTTGGGGAGTCGATATGAGCTCAAAGAAGTTTGACCAGCAGGCGCTGCTTGGCGTGGTCGAACAGGAGGAGCTCGTGACGCGCGGTGAGATTCCGTTTATCCAGAAGCGCCATCGTGTGCGCACGGTACTGGCGGGCGCCGGCGGAAAACTGCCGGTGCGCGACACCCTCTCGTACCAGGTCGAAGGCGCTCGCATCGTGGCGCAGGCGGTGGGCCGCTTGATGCGTACGAGCGTAAAGATGCTCCATGTGCAGGTAATGCTCGATCGCGAAATCGCCGCCGATTGCGATTTTTCGTTCTTGCACGATTTGCCGATGGGCTACGAGCTGGAGCAGGTGGTTGGCGCCTGTGCGGCCGTCAACAATCACATGGCGGACAAGAAGCAGCACGCTGCCAGTAAGCAGCAGAACCTTGCTGCCTTTAGGAACAACCTGGCGAAAGAGAAGCACGAAAAGCTGGCGTGGAAGGTTGCCTCGCTCGATGCGCGCGAGGAAGATCTGGCCGCTTTCGATGACGAGCGCAATTTTTATCTGCATCATTTTTGCCTGCCGTGGGAGGAGCTTGCGAGCTATCCTGCACGCAAAAGCACCGCACTGCACATGCCGTTTGCCGCGAGTGGCTATGCGTATGCGCAGGGCGGAGCGTGTAAGGTGCCGCATTTTGAATTTCCCAGCTACGATGGCGAGCCTGTTGAGCAGATTGCCGCTCGCCTGGAGGAATGTTGCCGCTACGACAAGGGATTAAAGGGCGCGACGGTTCGTCAGATAAGCCAAGCGGCGGCGCGCGTACCCGAGCTGCTTTCGATTCGCGAGGTGCGCGAGCGCTGGTCACGCGACGGGGTGCCCGCGACGCTGCAGCCGGCGGCGACGGCACATATGACACCCTATATGTTTCAGGCGGTATACCTGGGAGAACTGGGAGAGTCTGCCGGCAGGGCCATCTTCGAGGCGTATTACGACGGTCGCTATTCGCTTACTCGTGGCGATGCAGCCCATGCCGAGACGGGCGGCGATTTTGAGGTGCTCGATGCCGCTGGCAACAAGACCGGCGTGTGGATCGATTTTAAGCACTATCGCATCGGCGCCTACGAGGCCTACAGGCGCTCCGGCGGCGAGACTACGGACGCAGAGCGCTTTAAGGCAAAGGCTCAAAAAGTCGGGGCGAAGCGGCTGCTGATCGTCAATGTTTTGGCTGACGAGGCGGCGCTGGAGCTCCGCCAAAAGCCAATCGATGACGAGGGGATGGTGTTCTCCTTCCCCTATATGGCAACTGATGGAGCAATCAACCTGGAGATGATGGAGACGATCGGCCGTGCAATCGAAGCATAACCAGCCGTGTGGTCTGGGAGACATCGCTGTGTCCGAGCTCGTATTGCAGCTCGATGCCGCGGCTGCCGAGAAGCGCTACTCGGTCTTTTGGTGCAACGTCGGCGATGCGGACAAGCATGCCGTGGCAAACTTTATGGCCGATGTGTGCCAGACAGGTAAGGTCGTCGCGCTTACGCAGCTCGAGGACAACCGCGTCTTTCTGATGGTCAAGGCGGGCGCGCAGACGGGTGACCTGAGCGCTTCGCTCGACCATGAGCAAATGGTTCCGATTAAAACTCATTGGAACGAGCTGGATGATTACATCGCATTGCGTCTGCTGTTCAACTCGTGCTCGCAATTTGAGGGGATCGAGGACGAGATTCCCAATGATACGGGGCACTTGTATGTTGTAAGCGCCAAGGGTGCTCGCCGCGACGCCATTGAGGAAGCTGGAACGGGCCCTGCCAAGATTGAGACGGTCGAGACCGTTATCAACGAGGATTGCACCTTCGAACTTAAGATCCGAACGTTTACCAAGCGACGGGTGCTCATCGGTCGTGCGGCAGGCGACAAGAAGGAGCTCGAGAAGATTAACAGCCAGGTTGGTTACAGGCTGTCGCCCGTGGCTTCGGTGGTGCTGGCTCACGGACAACGTGACGAGTACATCCTGCGCCGCGCCAAGGGCGATAAGCCGTCCAAGCGCCGTGATCTTACGTTTTCGGCCCAAGCGGAAAAGGTCGCCTATACCAAGAAGGGCATCCTGTACCGAGAGCTGCAGATCCTCGAGCGCCGGTACGGCGACTTTGCCCGGGTGTCGCTCAGGGAGTATCCGCGCAAGAGCTTCTACGAGGTTTTGAAAAGCGAGCGATATGCCCGCGTGGTTGCGGAGCGCGCGGTGGGACAGCGGGTTGTGGTGTCGTTTGCGCACAAAGGGCTTGCTGGGGTGGCGCGCCAGTTGGTCGATCGACTCAACGATTCCTCGTGGGGCGTGTGCGCGTCGTATGGCGGGAAGGATGTGGATCCGCTGGCGTGGAATATCGTCATGGTGCCCAACGAGGTCGCCGAGAACGATGGCTATGCCCTGCACGCTGGCGTGGTTGAGCAGCATGTGACGCCGGACGTGTGCGAGCCGCTGTTTAAGGCGGCGTCGAATGCAAAGGTGTGCGGCGCACAGGAGGGAATCCTGGGCGCCATGCTCAAAGAGCTGTTGGTTAAGCAGGATGTTGCCGACGGCCGGGTGAAGGCGTTTGACCTTGGCTCTTTTGGCGTTGGGTCGGTGACGGTCTGTGGCGTGGTCAATGTCCCGCGCAAGGAGAAGGATAAGGTTGAGCTGGATGAACGCCTCGCAACGCTAACGATTGGTGTCGACGGGACCATGGACTACACCTCGCATCCCATCGAGGACGGTCCTGTGGACGAGATGGAGCTTGAACTGCTGACGTCGGACGGCAAACTCGACAAGGATGCCTACATCTTTGACGTGCGGGCAGGCGAACGATCTATGTTGGCACGCGTGCGGGACACGGGCTTGACGACCTTCTCCAACACTTTTGTGACCTTGGTGCGCGATTACCAGCTTACGGGTAAGGCGGGTCGTAAGAAGGAGTTTTTCGAGAGCTACAACTCGCCCTATTACGGTATTGGAACGTTCGAACGTGCAGGGTTGACCTGCTACTTTGTGGGCGTCAACAACGGCACCAAGGAGGATCTGGCAACGTCGATTCATGTGCGCTCGGTCGAGGTGCTCGAAGGCGACGATCTGTCCGAGCTGCTGGTTCAGCTGGTCAATGAGGGGCTTTCGCGCCACGGGGCTCCTTCCAGGTGGCCGATTCCGGTGAAGTATCTCAACGAATATGCCGCGCGTGAGGGCGCGGCGGGGGAGTGTGGTATTTGCTCGTGAGGAAACAGATTAGTTATATGTGCTAGAAAACTAAAATTGTTCTTGCAACATACAAGCGGAGCGCATATACTGCAGTCATAGCGTATGAGATGGGGTCTCTAAAAGAGGCCAAGCACAGCAATTTGAGTTTATGTAGACGGGACTTGAGCATGAACACCAGCAGTTTCTCCTTTAACAACGATAATAGTGGTTACATTAATCTCGAGACTATCTTTGGTTGCACTGTCGGTTCTCGCGCAGAGAACGGGATTGTATTTCTAGATGAAGAGAAGCCATGCGGCGAAGAACTCGAGTATTTAGATGAGATTGAGCGCGAGCGGAACTATGAGTTTGGTTTTTGCGGAGATCAGTTTCATCACGATTCAATTCGCTCAATTTAATTACCCCGTTATCACCTCTTTTTAATGGGGCAAGTCAGATCGACTATCTGTGGCAAACAACGGCTCACCGTGGGAAGGAATCGGCAATGAGCAAGAACATGAACAAGGACATGAACGGCAAGGCTTTGGGTAAGGCCAAGGCGGCTGGACGCGTGGCGACAGTTGCTGCGGCGACGATTGCCATGACGGGCGGCTCGCTGCTGTCGCCCCTGGCCGCGGCGGCGCAGGGTGCGGATGGCATTGGCGCTGCGGGCGCAACGGCTGCGGTGATGTCGCCGCTGACGAGCGCTGCGGCCGCCGGTGCTGGCGCGGGTGCTGTGTCTGCGGCGCAAAAGGTCGCCGACCTGCAGGCTGCAGTTGATGCGGCGCGTGCCAAAGCTGCTGCTGCCAAGGCCGATCTGGAAGCGGCTGCTGCTCCCTACGATGCTGCTGCCGCCAACCAGCAGCGGGCGCAGGGCGTCTATGACGCGGCCCGCGGTGCAAGTGATAGCGCGGTTTCCGCTGCCTCGGCCGGGCTGGAAAAGCAGCTGGGCGCTGCGCAGGACAAGGCCGATTTGGATGTCAAGACGCTTGAGGACGCTCAGGCTGCGCTCGATGCCGCCAAGAAGAACCTGACGGACAAGGACGAAGCCCTGGTTGCCGCGCAGAAGGCGGCCGCCAATGCCCAGTCTGCGCTTGAGACCGCACAGGCTGCTGCATCCGACGCCACGCCCGAGGCCGTAGCCGCCGCTCAGGCGGCCGCAGAGCAGGCTGCGAGTGATTTGGAGCAGGCAAAGCAGCAGGCCGCTGATGCGCAAGCCAAACTCTCGGATGCCCGGGCGGCTGCCGATGCCGCCGCTGCCAAGCAGCGGGAAACGCAGGTCAAGCTTTCGGCAGCTCAGCAGGCAAAGACCGCGGCAGATGCGGACGTGGACGCCGCACAGGCGAGCTATGACGCGGCCAAGGCCGATCTGGATCGAGCCGAGCAGGGCGCTGCGGGCCCGGAGTACGAGGACGCCAAGGCAAAGGTGACTGCTGCGTCCGAGGCGCTGACGGCCGCCAAGGCCACGCAGGCGCAGCGCGAGGGCGAGCTTGCCGCCGCCGAGCAAGAGGCGACTGCCGTCGAGGGCGAGGTGCAGACTGCCCAGCAGGCAGTTGCCAATCAGCAGCAGGTTGCCACCGATGCCCAGACCAAGCTGGATGACGCGGCTGCCGCCAAGACGGCAGCCGATGCCGCCCTTGACCAGGCCAAGGCCGATCATGCCTCCGCGCTTACGGAGTTGGCCGACGCCCAGGTCAAGCTCTCGGCAGCCAAGGACGAGAAAGACGCTGCAGACAAGGCGCTCAATCAGGCGAAGGCCCAAAAGCAGCAGGCCGATCAGGCTGTGGCTCAGGCCCAGGCCAAGCTCGATGCCGCTCAGGCAACGGCGAACGCGTCGGCGGAGAATTACCGTCAGGGTGCTATCGCGTTCTTTAAAAGTGTGGGCGCCAACGATGCGGCGAATATCATCCTCAACTGCAAACTCGCTAACTACAACAAGGTGGGCGAGGAGGTCGACGCGACAAGCCTGACCAATATGAAGCAGGCGGTCGTGTGGCTCAAAGCGTGCAACGAGTATCGCGCAAGCGTTGGCCTAGGCGAGCTCAAGGTGACGTATGCCATGATGGCGACTGCCATTGCCGATGCGAACTTCTCGGATACGAAAGTCGCGCACGCTCAGCAGTTTAACGTGGGCGAGAATGTGGCGTGGAACTACGGAAGCAATCCGTTTAAGCAGTGGGTCGATCAGGAGAAGGCCATCTTTGATGCTGCCGCCGCCTCGCTGGGCGCATCGGGCCTTACGGGAAAGGCCGCTTACGATTTCTATACGGCGCATAGCTCCCAGATTGATAACTACGCCGCACTGCACGGTGGATCAAGCCCCTCGGTCGGCCATTACATCAACGTGATCAACCCCGATTACACCGTGACGGGCATGGGCGTTTGCACGCGAGGGACGCTGTACGGGAGTACACAGGCGCAGACATTTGTATATTCTGGTCAATGGTACAAGCCGTATAACCTCAATCCGATGACGGTTGCAGAGTATGAGGCTGCGTTGAACGCGTGGTGTGACGCTCTGGCAAATCCCGAGCAGGGCGTGGACGCGGTACGCAAGGAGCTTGCTGCGGCGCAGGGCGTTGCCGAGGATGCGGGCAACAAGGTGAATGTTGCATCGCAGGCCGTTGCGGCAAAGCAGGCCCAGGTTGAGCGTGCTGCCGCTGACGTCGATACTGCGGCTGCCAAGGCCTCTGATGCCCAGGCTGCTGTGGAGCAGAAACAAGCTGTAGCTGATGCCGCCGCGCGTGCCGTGAGCGATGCCCGCGCCGATTTGAGCGCTGCCAACGCCGTTGTTGCGGCGGCACAGGATGCCGTGGCTGCCAAGTCTGGCGAGCTCGACATTGCCAAGGGCAAGGCGGCTGCTGCCAAACGCGCGCTGGACGCCGCTCGTACCGGTGTTGACGAAAAGCAGGATGCACTTGCCGCGGCCCAGGATGAGCTGGCGGCATACTCAGCCGATATCGCCGCTGCTCAGCGTGCGTTTGATGCGGCATCGTCTGCACTCGAAGACGCTCGTGCCAATCAGCGCGTGGCGGAGGCCGAACTTCTTGCCGCCCAAGGCGATGCCGATCAGGCAGGCATCGATGCTGCTGCCACTCAGGCGGAGCTCGATATGGCCCAGCAGGCTGCGAGCGATGCCGACGCCGTCGTGGCAACGGCTCAGGCAAAATCTGATGCAGCTGCCGGGCGTGCCTCTCAGCTTAAGAATGCCGCTGCGGCACTTGCCAGGGCCACAGAGGGCAAAGCCACTGCCGATGTCGCGCTCGATGCTGCGGAGGTGGCCGTGAGCGATGCCGAGTACGACGTGGTGGAGGCTGGCGATGCCGTGGCGAATGCAACTGCCGCCCGCGATGCCTCTGCCGCCGCGGTTGCCCGCCTGCGCAGCGTCAATCTTGCCGAAGCCATCGTCAATGGCAGCGCTGACGATGCGGACGAGGCGCTCAACGCCAAGATCGCTGCGGCCCACGATGCCGCCGAGCGTGCCGCGACCGCCAAGGCCGAGCTCGATGCCGCCGTGGCTGCGACGGATGCCGTGGCGCCGGCATACTTGGAGGCGCTTGCAAACTACACCGCCGCCAAGGCCGAGCTCGACCAGGCTATTGCCGAGCTCAACGCCGAGATTGCTCGCCAAGAGGCCGCCGAACGCGGGAATGGCGAGCAGGCTCAGACCGCTACGCAGGTGACGTACCAGGCCAAACATGCGGTGGCAACAACCGAGATTGCGACGCAGCAGACGGCGATGCCTGCCACGGGCGATGCGTTCGACCTGCTGGGCGAGACCTTCGTTATCGGCGGCACGGTCCTGGTAGCCGCCGGTGTCTTCCTGTCCGATAAACGCCGCCAGCTGATTCGTTAGGGACAGAAGGGACTGCGGGCCATTTTCGGCGCGTACCGTGGGGGGTGATGAGGCTCCATGCGGCGCGCGCTGCCTTGTTCTTTAAGAGCGATTAAGGAGGGACATATGCAAATTAGGGGAGAGGCCGCGATCGTCTGTGGATTCATGGCGGGCCTGGCAACGGGGCTGCTGTTCGATGGATGTTTCGACAGCTATATCAATCGGTTCTGCGATTCTGGTTTTTCGAGAGGCAAGCCTTGGAAAACAGCGTCGGCTCATCGAGAAGCGACCGCGCCCATCGAGCCCCGCAGTGTGGATACCTCAAAAATCAAGGTAATCGTCACTAAGAACGGCAAGATTTATCACCGCTCTGCTGGATGCAAGAACCTTCCTCAAAACGCCATCAGAACAAGCGTGCCTTTGGCGACCGCGCTCAAGCGAGGAAAGATCCCCTGTTCAGCATGTTGCCCGTCGGCGGTTTAGGAGATTCTTCAGGGCTGCTCTGCAAGGATATGGGTCCCTGCGGACGCGTGGGTTTAAAAACGTGTCCGCACGACATGTGACACTTAACCTGCCGTCATGCTCCGTCGCGGCGGCATGCATCTGAACAGCGACCCTCTAAGGAGTTCGATATCGATGAGTGACAACACCAAACATCTCGCAAAGAAGTGCGTCAAGGACGCGGGGCCGTGTCTCGCGCTGTGCGCAGCCGGCGCAGCGATCGCGCTGCTGGCTGTTCTGGGGCCATTCGACGTGCTCCGAAGTGCCAGTTCCCTGCACGTCATCATCGCCCTTGCCGGTGCCATGATGACCGGCGGCGTGCTCGATCTGATCTTTTGGGTGTTTGACCCGTTTGGATGGAAGAACGAGGGGTAAGCCCTAAGGGATGCAGATGCCGGGGCAGACCCGCAATTTCTGCTATCGATTTGTCCAGAGCCGCACAGCGCGGAGGTGTTGTTTGATGTCCATTTTCGTTACCGGAGACGTTCACGGTGTTGCCGAGTACGGGGCGAGCCGCTTCTCGTCGCGCGTTTGGCCATTGGGTCGTACGCTGACGCGCGATGACGTGGTGATCGTTGCCGGTGACTTTGGCTTTATATGGAGTGGCTCAAACACCGACAAATACTGGCTCGACTGGTTTGAGTCCAAGCCCTGGACCACGTGTTTTGTCGACGGTAATCACGAGAATCACCATTTGCTGGCGGGGCTGCCGATCCGAGAGTGGAACGGGGGCCTCGTTCACGAGGCTCGCCCACATGTGCTGCACCTGATGCGCGGCGAGGTGTTCGACATCGCGGGGAACACGGTGCTCGCCATGGGTGGAGCCGCGAGCCATGACAAACAGTGGCGCCGGGAGGGAAAGACGTGGTGGCCCGAGGAAATGCCGAGTGAGAGCGAGGTGGAATACTGTCGCGCCTCGCTCGATCGTGTGGGCTGGAAGGTCGACTATGTTGTGACTCACGAGGCGCCGGTCGATTTGGCAGACGAGCTGTGCATGGAGTGCAATCGCGAGTTCTACGACGATTCGCTGCAGGCCTTTTTGGGCGAGCTCGATGGGCGACTCGACTACCGCACCTGGTTCTTTGGCCATTACCATGACGATGAATGGCGCGATGAAAAGCATCGCCTTATCTACCAAGATATCGTGCGGATCGAAGCGCGATGTGCCGACGGATTCGGCGAGACGACGAGCAACTATTCCGAGCAAGAGCGTTAGGAGGTCCCCGTGATCTGGTTTACCAGCGATACTCACTTTGGACACGAGAACATGCTACGGCTTAGCGATAGGCCTTGGTCGACTGTTGCGCAGATGAACGACGCCATGGTCGCCAACATTAACAGCAAGGTTGCTGTGGACGACGAGCTCTACATTTTGGGTGACTTTAGCTTTAAGATGACGGTCAAAGAGGCCTACGAACTGCGCAAAAGCATCGTATGCAAGCGCGTCCACCTGCTGCCCGGCAACCACGACAAAGACTGGACGCAGCCTGCGGTGGCGGATGCCTTTATCGTCGAGCCGTCCATTTGCGTGCTCAAGATCGACCGCCAAAAAATCGTGCTGAGCCACTATCCCATGGCTGACTGGCAGGGCATGTCGCACGGCAGCTGGCATTTGCACGGGCATATCCACAGTTGCGGCGGCGCGTACAACAATTTCAACTGCAGGCAGGGACTGCTGCGCTATGACGTGGGTGTCGACGCCAACGGCTACGCCCCGGTGAGCCTGGGGGAGCTCAAGACGTGGTTTGCGCAGGTCGACGAGCCGACGTGTTGCGTTAAATGGCCGTGGTGGGTCAACGCCACGGGCGACGAGCAGGTCGAGCGCGATCTCGAAGCCTATAAGAGGGAAGTGATGATCCGATGACGGTCTATGTGACGGGTGATGTCCACGGTGGTCTCGACATGCAAAAGCTGCGCGACTGGGATCTTGGGGATAGCCTGACGAGCGACGACTATCTGATTGTCGCGGGCGACTTTGGCTTTCCGTGGGATTTCTCTGCCGAGGAATGCGCCGACATCGCCTGGCTGGAATCGCGTCCCTATACCGTGCTGTTCGTCGACGGCAATCACGAGCGTTTCGATTACTGGGCGGAGCGCCCCCTGGAGTTGTGGCACGGTGGACTGACGCAACGCCTGTCGGACACCTCGCCTATACGGCGCCTGACGCGCGGCGAGGTTTTTGAGCTCGGTGGGTCGACGATCTTTACCATGGGCGGCGCCACGAGTGTGGACAAGGAATACCGCATCCCGTATTCCAGCTGGTGGCCGCAGGAGCTGCCGGGCGAGCGCAACTTTGAGGAGGCGCGGGCAAAGCTCGATAGCGTGGGCTGGAAGGTCGACTACGTGATCACCCACACCTGCTCCACGCGCATGCTCTCGCCCACGCTCTATCCGGCACCTGGCTGGAATTATCCAGCTGTCGATCGGCTTACGGCATTTTTCGACGAGCTGGAAGATCGCTTGGACTACAAGCGCTGGTACTACGGGCATTTTCATCGGGATGCCAACCCGGCCGAGCGCCACACCGTGCTCTACGACTGCATCGTTCGCTTGGGCGACGAACTCCAGTCCTGGGATGTTGCGTAGAGGCGGGGTGGCTGGCTACTCGACCGTTACAGTGATGTTCTCCCGATGCGCGCGGATGACGTCCCAGCTAAAGTGCTCGACCAGCTGCTCGGCGGTACGCGGCGTGGTGTCCGGCGCGATGCCTGTTTGCCCGGCGAGCCATCCCAACAGTGCCTCGGGTGTGCCAAAGCGGGTGCGGAGCTCGCCCAGGTCCAGATCGCAATCGCGCTTGGAAAGGCGGCGGCCGTCCGGCGACATGAGCAGCGGAATGTGCGCGTAGCGCGGTGTGGGCAGTCCCAGCAGATGTTGCAGATAGATCTGGCGCGTCGTGGAACCAAGCAGGTCGCATCCGCGTACGATCTCGGTGACGCCCATGGCAGCGTCGTCGACCACCACGGCCAGCTGATAGGCAAACACGCCGTCGCTGCGGCGCACCAAAAAGTCGCCGCACTCGGTGGCGAGTGCCTCGCATTGGGCTTCGTACGTGCGGTCCACGAATTCGATCACGTCGCCGGCGAGGTCGTCGACGTCGGGCACACGCAGACGCGTGGCCGGAGCGCGCAGGATGCTGCGGCGGGCAACCTCCTCGGCAGAAAGGCCTCGGCAGGCGCCGCGGTAGATGGGCGTGCCGTCGCTCGCGTGCGGCGCGCTTGCGGTGTGGAGCTCGGCGCGCGTGCAAAAGCAGGGATAGGTGAGGCCGGCGTCTTGCAGCTGGTGCAGGGCGTCCTCGTACAAGTCCAGGCGATCGTGCTGGTAGTAGGGGCCTTCGTCCCACTCAAGCCCCAGCCAGGCTAGGTCGTCAATCAATTGGGCGGCAAGTTCCGGGCGCTTGCAGCGATCGTCCAGGTCCTCGATGCGCAACACGATGCTGCCGCCCTGGCTGCGGGCCGAAAGCCACGCGCACAGGCAGCTGAACACGTTGCCCAGGTGCATGCGGCCCGAGGGCGACGGGGCAAAGCGGCCCACGACCGGCGCGAGGGCGGGGGCGAGCTTGCTGTTGGGCGCCGTCGACATGGCCACGGCGGGTGTTGCTATGTTGCATGCGTTGATATCCATGCGGACGAGTATAGCGCGGGGTGAGGTGAGGGGGCGTCGTCGATGCTCGCGAGTTGCCGAGGCTGCGTGTTGTGCGCGGCGGGCACCGACTGAACACCTCGATTACCGCCCCAAGCTCAGCCCCTTCAACCCCTCAAACGACAGAAACCCCGGCAGCTCTTCGCAACTGCCGGGGTTTCCGCGGAAAAGGGGGACATGATCCTCAAGCGAACGGCAAAGGGGCAAACCGTTTTCGCTCAACTGCTTTATGCCCCTCGCTCGCCGGCTTAATCGGCTCACGCCGCGCCCACACAAAGCCGCTACACCTGTGACGGAGCTATGAAGTGGTATCTATGCCGGAGCGGGCTATGCCAAGGAGTGTCCCAGATTGCCGGCAGATAAGGAACGTCCCCAGGTGCCGGTCGCGGGCGTGACTTTCGTCCCGTTTAATACTCCGCTGACCTAGATGTTCGTCACATGAACCCGCAAACGTGGGACAATGACGCTACTGGTATCACAGACAAAGGATGTGCCTATGAACGCCCCCGTTGCCAAGACCTGTCGGCAGCGCTGCCCGTTTGCGCGATTTGCTTACATTTGCGCGCTCGTCGCGTGCGCGCTGCTGCTGCTACCCGCCGTTGCACGTGCCGACGGCTACTCCATGACCCAAACCTATATCGGTGCCACGGTCGAGGCCGATGGATCGCTGACCGTTGTCGAGGGACGCCAGTTTGATTTCGACGACGACATCAACGGCGTGTTTTGGGAGATCAATACGGGCACCAACCAGCAGGGCGGCACGGCGGGCGTTGACGTGCTGAGTGTCGAGGAAGAGGACACCGCGTTTAACAAAGTCGATAGCGCGAACAAGGGCGATTCTGGCGTCTACACGGTCGAGCAGGCCGGTGACGGCGTAAGGATTAAGGTGTTCAGCCCCCACGAGAGCGGCGACAGCGCAATCTACTACGTGAGTTATTCCATGACCGGTGCGGTTATGAACTGGGCCGATACCGCCGAGCTTTACTGGAAATTTGTGGGTGACGGCTGGTCGGCGGATTCCGATGACGTCGAGATGGAAGTGTATTTCGCAAATGCCGCTGCCGGGACGGCTGCCGTCAAGGGCGATAACTTCCGCGCATGGGGCCACGGTCCGCTGACGGGCGACGTGTCGCTCGATGAGGACGAGCCCATGGTCACCTATACCATTCCCTGCGTGCATCAGGGCGAATTCGCCGAGGCACGCATCGCCTTCCCCAGCGACTGGGTGCCGCAGCTTGCCGCCTCGGGCGAAGAGCGCATGTCAACGATCCTGAGCGAAGAGAAGGAATGGGCCGACGAAGCTAACGCCCGCCGTGAGCACGCGCGTGCGGTTGCCAGCGCGATTGCCGTGGTGTGTGTTGTCGTGGCGGTTGCCTATACCGGTGTGATCGTGATGCTTAAGCTGCGCAGGCCCAAGCCCAAGCCGCTCTTCCAGGACGAGTACTTCCGCGATGTGCCCTCGGCCGACCATCCCGCGGTGCTTGCAGCTCTCATGAGCTGGAACGACGTGCCCGATCAGGCATATATCGCCACGCTTATGAAGCTCACCGACGACCGCGTGATCAAGCTGGAAGAAGCGACCGAGACCAAGAAGAAGGGTCTGCTCCGTCGCGAAAAAGAGGAGCAGACGTATCGCATCACAGTGACCGACGAGGCCTGGAAGGCTGCCAAGAAGGACGGCATCGATCGCGATGTGCTCAAGGTCTTCTTCGCCGGCGTTAAGCCCGATAAAGACGGCGTCCGTTCACGCACGTTTAGCGAGCTGGAGGAGTATGCCAGCGAGCGTACTGAATCTGTTGGCGACAAGCTCGAGGACTATCAGAGCACGGTTAAGGGCAAGCTGGAGACGCGCGAGCTTATCGCCTCGGACGGCACCATCGCCCTGGTTGCCGGCTTGGTTCTCGGCATCATCATCGTCTTTGGCATTCTGGGCTCTCTGATCTATACCGACTTTGCGGATGCCAATGTCGGCGCCGCTATGATCTCGATCCCCGTCACGATCGTGGGCTTTGTTCTGAGCTGCACCTTCCGTCGCTACACGCCGGAGGGCGCCGAGGTGGCGGCTCGCTGCAAGGCGCTCAAGCATTGGCTCGAGGACTTTACGCGCCTGAAGGAGGCCATTCCCAGCGACCTGATCTTGTGGAACAATCTGCTGGTGATGGGCGTTGCTCTGGGCGTTTCGAAAGAAGTGCTGCGACAGCTGGCCGAAGCCGTGCCTGCGGACCTGCGCAACAGCGACGATTTCTACGACAACTACCCCTGCTACTGGTGGTATTACCATCACTACGGCAACGAGTCCCCACTCGATTCGTTCAACGATGTGTACCACGAGACCATCCGCGAGCTGGCTTCGAGCTCCGACAGCTCGAGCGGCGGCAGCGGCGGCGGCTTCTCTGGCGGCGGCGGTGGCGGCGTCGGCGGAGGCGGCGGCGGAACGTTCTAGCGAGCGCTTGCTTTGGGGTGGATCTTTCTGGGCGGTTGCCAGGGAAGATTCATCCCATTTTTGGGCATCGAAACGGGCCAAACTTTCCGCTGCGGACCTTCGTGCAAGGGGCAGTGGACAAAAAATGCCAAATATGAGTACTGCTGCCTAGATTGTCACATTTGTTTGTACTAAAAAATGGGCTCCTAATGAGAGTACTTCTCGTTAGGAGTCCATTTTATTGAACATTTGGGGAGCTACGTCAGCTCATGCAGCTGGTCGTCATGCCTACAAGCGTCAAAAATGTCCCAAATCGCTGCTACTAAAAAGGTAACAGTACTCATATTTGATGTTTTTTGACCAGGGCTATCTACAAACCCCCTAGGCCACTCATTGGGGACAGACTTAAATTGAACTGCATCCCATTTCTTGGA